>NZ_BAAKJE010000171.1:0-84412 GCF_059704565.1 Massilia sp. NBRC 108631 | reverse complement strand
CCGCTGACGATGACCTTGGCGCCGGCCTCCACCGGTTCGGCTGCGGTTTGCGCGGACGCGGAACCCGCCACCAGCATTTCGGCGATGAGCGCCGCCAGTACGGTTTTCCGCATATTGTTGTTAGGCATATTTTGTCTCCGATAGTTATATGAATGTAGGAACTTGGTAGTACCTGTTTCTCTCGTCGGTTTATTGTTTTGCCTGCTACATTGCATCCTACGTAGCTAGTCAATTGCAAACCAATCGTTTCTTTGTGAAACAGTATTCCGAAAACATATAACTACGGCACAGGTGGACGGCCCGCAGGGCTACCAGAAGTCGGTGCTGCCGTTCCGTGCCGTGCGGCAGGAACAGTTCTTGCCATTGAGACCCCGGCTGGCGGGATTGCCACGGCGTTCGCGGAGCCAGGTTTTGACTGCCGGGGCAATCGCTTCTTCCGGCTGCCGCGTGTCGCCGCTCTGCTGCCGCGCAAAGGACAGCGCCATAGACAGTAGCGAGTATCCGCAGACCGAACGCCTCGCTGTCGATATTATTGGGAGAAACGAGGCAGCCGCCCGCAAAGGCGATGGGCCCCGCCCAGGAGATCCTTACACGGCTTCCAGCACGCCGCGGCGCATCTGGTCCAGTTCGATGGATTCGAACAGGGCCTTGAAGTTGCCCTCGCCGAAGCCCTGGTTGCCCTTGCGCTGGATGAACTCGAAGAACACGGGGCCGAGCTGGTTCTCGGAGAAGATCTGCAGCAGCAGGTCGCCCGGCGCGCCGTCGACCAGGATCTTGCGTTTCTTCAGTTCCGCCAGCGATTCGCCGTGGCCCGGGATGCGGCGGTCCACCAGCTCGTAGTAGGTGTCGATGGTGTCGAGCAGATTGATGCCGCTGGCGCGCAGCGCGTCCACCGTGGCGTACAGGTCGCCGCTGCCCATGGCGATGTGCTGGATGCCTTCGCCGTTGTACATGTTCAGGTATTCGGTGATCTGGCCCGGACGGTCGGTGCCTTCCTCGTTGATCGGGATGCGCAGCTTGCCGCACGGGCTGGTCATGGCCTTCGATTTCACGCCGGTAACCTGGCCTTCGATGTCGAAGTAGCGGATCTCGCGGAAGTTGAACAGCGTCTCGTAGAAGCTCACCCATTCGGCCATGCGGCCACGGTGCACATTGTGCGTCAGGTGGTCGATATAGGTCAGGCCATGGCCAACCGGGTTCGGGTTGGCGCCGGGGATGGCTTCGAAGTCCGCGTCGTAGATGCTGATGTCGCCGATGGCGCCCGGCGTGGCGCCATTCTTGCCCTTCCAGCGGTCTACCAGGTAAATCAGCGAATCGCCGATGCCCTTGATGGCGGGGATATTCAGTTCCATCGGGCCCGGCTGGCCGCCGAAGCCCCAGGCGCCCAGTTCCAGCGCGCGGCGGTGCGCCTTGCCTGCGTCCTGCACGCGGAAAGCGATGGCGCACACGGACGGGCCATGCTGGCGCGCGAAGCGCTGCGCGAACGAATCCGGCTCGGCGTTGATGATGAAGTTGATTTCACCCTGGCGATACAAGGTCACATTCTTGCAGCGGTGTTTGGCGATGGCCGTGAAGCCCATGGCTTCAAAGGTCTTGCCCATGGCGACCGGGTCCGGCGCTGCGTATTCAATGAACTCGAAACCATCGGTGCCCATCGGGTTGTCCCACAATTGCGTAGTCATGCAGATCTCCTCTAGTAATAGAGAAATTTTATCTATTTCTTGCGAACGTTTCGTTCATAATGTGCGCAATAACCAGTGGAATCTGCACAAAACGTGCATGGAAAGGACGAAACTCATGACTACCATCAGCGTAGACCGGCACGACCTGGCCCTGCTGGCCGAATTGCAGCGCGACGGCCGCGCCACCAACAGCGCCATCGGCGAGAAAGTGCATCTGTCCACCTCGCAGGTCAGCCGCCGCATCCAGCGCCTGGAAGAGGCGCGCGTGATCGACCACTACGCCGCCATGCTGGACCCGCTGGTGGTGGGCCTGGGCGTGATGGCCTTCGTCCATGTGACCCTTGACCGCCACGGCACCGCCTGGGGCGACACCTTCGAGCAAGCCGTCAGCGACCTGCCGGAAGTGCTGGAGTGCTTCTCCGTGACCGGCGAGGCGGACTACGTGATCCGCGTGGTGTCGCACGACCTCGCTTCGTTCTCGGAATTCATGATGAACCACCTGCTGCGCATTCCCGGGGTCACCAACGTGAAGTCCAACATCTCGCTGAAGAAGGTCAAGCAGGTGACCGAGCTGCCGCTGGACCATATCGCGCAGCCCCGCCCTTCCAAGATGCGGGTGCATTTCGCGCAATAGGGCCGCGCCCAGCCGATGTCGGCACCGTCTTACAACAGCGCGGGACGTGCGCCCCTTCATGCACTCCCGGCCGGCTCCCATACTGACCATGCACCGATTCCGTCAGGAGAACACCATGGCATCCAGTAACGACAGCAACACCGGCGGCAAAGACCAGCGCGATGCCGATCCGCGCAATTCGCAACAGGCTGCGGCGGGCAACGTGGCCAACGGGCACCCCGCCAACAACGTCATCACGCCGCAACGCGACGGCATGCCGTCGACCGAGCCCGGACGCACGACTGTGGACCGGGGCGCGGGCGACTTCTCGTCCCAGCGCCACGGCCAGTCCGTCCAATCCGAGCAGTCGGCGCGGACCGGGGCGCCGCAGGGCGGCCCCACATCCGGCGAGCGCGGCACGCGCGGTTCCGGCATGCCGGTCGACAGCGGCGCCGGGCAGCTGGCCGACGACCGGCCGGGCCGCGATACGCCCAAGGGCGGATGAGGCACCGGCGCCGCGCGGGCGTGGCCTCAGCGGCGCGCGACGCAACGCCCCTCCCGCCGGAGCGGCCGGCCTGCTAGAATCGGGAACGATATTCCAAGCAAGAGGCAGAGCGTGGCGGACAAGAAGGCGGATCAAAAGACCAACCCGAAGGCGGCCCCGAAGACCGACGCCCATGGCCTGGCCGGGCAGGCGACAGCCGGCGCGGAAACCAGGGGCGCATACCGCAGCGGCGTGGCCGCAAGGCTGGCGGGGCTGCCGGTGGAAACGCTGCGCGTGTGGGAACGCCGCTACAGCGTGTCCGGCGCGGACCGCTCGCCGCACGGCCAGCGCCTGTACTCAGCCGAGCAGGTACGCCGCCTCGGCCTGCTCAAGCGCGTGGTGGACCTGGGCCATCCGATCGGCACCGTCGCCGCCCTGCCCTTCGACGAGCTGGCCGCCATGGCGCGCGCGCTGCCGCCGGCGCCCGAACTGGCGCGCGAGGGCGCAGCCGCGCCGCTGCGCGTGGCCGTGGTGGGCGCCGCCATGGCGCGCCGCCTGGCCTCCGTACGCACCGAACCGGCGCTGGACATTGTCCACACCTGCGCCACGCTGGACGCCGTGCCGGCGTCCCTGCCCGGCGTGGCCGCCGACGTGCTGCTGATCGAATCCTCCGAAATGTCGGCCGACACCGTGCCGCTGATCGCCGCCGCGCGCGCTGCCGTGCCGGGCGCCGCGCTGGTAGTGATGTACCGCTTCTGCGACAGCGCCACCGTGCGCCGCCTGCGCGAACAAGGCTGCCTGGTAGCGCGCGTGCCGGCCGACCCGGCCGAGGTGGCGGTGCTGTGCAGTTCCGCGCTGGCCGGGCTGCCGCTGCAGTCGCTGCCGGTCACGCCGCCGGCGCCGCCGCGCCGCCTGGACGAACAGGCCCTGGCCATCCTGGCCAGCGCGCCCAACAGCATCAATTGCGAATGCCCGCGCCACCTGGCCGACATCCTGATGATATTGGGCAGTTTCGAACGCTACAGCCAGCAATGCGCCGCCCGCAACGAGGACGACGCGGCGCTGCACCAGGAGTTGAGCAACTCGGCAGGCCACGCGCGGGTGATGCTGGAAACAGCGCTGGAACGGCTGGCGCGCGCGGACGGCTTGCCGCTGCCGCCGTCGCTGGACGAGTAGCGGTTTCGCCGGCCCGCCTAACTGCGGGCGCGGCGCTTGAGCAGGCGCATGAAGCCGCCCAGCAGCGGAATTTTTTCGTACAGCTCTTCCGCCGCGTCCCAGTAATCGCGGTGCATGGACACGCGCCCGTCGGCGCCGAATTCGAGATGGGTGGCGCCGCGTATGGTCTGCCGGCCGGCTACGCCGCGCATGCCGAATCGGAATTCCCAGGTCAGGAAGCCCTGCCCGTCCTGCGCCATGAATTGCGTCACCAGAAAACGCGGCTCCTCCACCCGCTTGAACATATGCTCGAAGATGCCGATGATGGCCGCGTGCCCGCGCACCTCGTTGAACGGATCCTTGAAAAATGCGTCCGGCGCGTAAACGCCGCGTACCTGGCCCAGCGTGCCGGGCTCCAGTGTCTCGTAAAAGCGCACCAGGCGCCGCATGGGGTCCAGCTGCAGATGCAGTGCTTCATTCATAGTCCGGTTACCTTTCGTACCATCCAGAAGTAGGCGCTGTAGGGCAGCAGCCGCAGCAGACGCATGCTGTTGCTGAAGCGGCGCGGGAAGTGGATGTGGAAGCGGCCACGTTCCAGGCCGCTTAGCAGTGCCTTGGCCGCCGCCTCGGGCGTGATCAGCGCGGGCATGTCGAAGTCATTGCCGGCAGTGAGCCCGGTATCCACGAAGCCGGGATTGATCTGGTACACGCCGATGCCGCGCCGCGCCAGGTCCAGGTACAGCGTTTCGGTCAGGTTGATCAGCGCGGCCTTGGTCGGGCCGTATGCCAGCGCCTTCGGCAAGCCGCCATAACCGGCCACCGACGCCACGATGCCGATGCCGCCCCCGCCTTGCTTCAGCAGTGCCGGCAGCACCGCGTCCAGGCAGTTGTACACGCCGCGCAGGTTCAGATCGAGCAGCTGGTTGGCCTGCCGCAGATCGAAGCTGTCCGCGCGCATGGCGTGGTAGCCACCCGCCACCACCAGCACCAGGTCGATGCGCCAGCCGTTGTCCACGATGCGCTCGCGCGCCGCGTGCAGGCTGGGCCCATCGGTGATATCGAGCGGCACAGCCAGCGCGCGCGGCTGGCCTTCGCACAGCGTCTCCAGCAGCGGCGCGCGGCGCGCCGACACGGCCACGCTGGCGCCCCGTTCCAGCAGCAGGCGCGCGGTGGCCGCGCCGATGCCGCTGGAGGCCCCGATGATCCAGACGCAGCGGCCATGCCAGTCGCCGATCGGCTTATTGAGCGCCATCGCCGTCCTTGGGTTTGATGAAGGTGAGCGTGACCGAGCCGAGATCGACGCCGAACTTGCTCATGGCGGCGCGGTTCAGCATCACGTTCTCGTCGATCATGAACATCCAGTCTTCGAAATCGACGTTGATGATGCGGCCGTCCACCGGCAACGCCAGCACGTAGTTCCAGCGCAGCGCGTTGCCCGCCACCACGCCCAGGGCCTGGCCCACCACGTCCGCCGCCGTGCCGGTGTAGCGTCCCGGCCCCGTCTTGCGCAGAGTCCAGACGCGGCGCTGGCGGCTGCCGTCGGCGTACAGGAATTCCTCGTCCAGCGTGCCGGTGTCGCCCTGCCAGGTGCACAGCATGGTGACGGTGAAGCGCTTCTTCACCGCGCCGCCGCGGTCCTGGAACATGCCGTAGGCAAGCACGCGGCCGCTGAAGTAGCGCTGCACGTCCAGCAAGGGCTTTTCGGCCGCGTAGTGGGCCGGTTCGGGCGCCGCGCAGCCGGCCAGGCCGCCGAGCAGCGCGCTCAGGGCCGCACCGGCAAAGCAGGCCCGCAGTATGGTCGCTCTCATTGATTTCTCCCATTCAAGTCATTCAGGCTGCCCCTGGCGGCGCGCATCAGCATCAGCCAGGCCAGCAGTTTCAGTGCGCAAGGCAGCAGCGCATAGGTGGCGGCCAGCGCGCCCGAGCCCTGCGGCGCCATTGCCGCCACGGCAACGTCGGGCATGCCTCCCGCTGGGCCGGCACCCGGTCCAGGGCTAGCGCCGCCCGGCTCATAACCGAGCAGGGCCAGCAGCGGCAATGCGCCGCCCGCCGCCAGCGCCAGCGCCAGCTGTGCGCACCAGTTCCACCACGCGAAGTAAGGCGCTGCCGACGGCGCGCCTGCAGCGGCGGCGCCGGCCTCGGCACGCCACGGCGCGGCGATCAGGCCCGCCAGCAAGGCAGGCGGCAGCGCCAGGTCCGCGCCGCCGGCTATCCCGGTCAGCACGCAGATGACGGCGAAAGCGGCGCCGTCGCCCGGACCAAGCGCATAAGCCCAGATAAAGATCAGCGCCGACAGCAGCATGCCGGCCTGCCAGGCGGCGACCTCTCCCCGGCGCCGCGCGAGCACAGACCACAGCGGCATCGAGGCGGCCGCAGCCAGCAGGTACAGCACCAGCAGCGGCCCGGCCCAGCTATCCGGCAACAGCAGGCGGTCGGCTGCGAAGAACACGAACAGCGTGGCAGGCACTGCGCCGGCCAGCGCGCTCACCGCGTAGACCGCGAACAGGGCCCGGAAGCGCGGTTTGCGCCAGGGCGCCGCCAAGGCGGCCAGACCGTTCACCTCGGCGGGAAATTCGCCGCCTGCAGGCCGGGGCACGCGGCGCAGCAGCAGCCACGCGGCGGGCAGCAGGCAGGCGCCGAAGACCAGCGCCAGCGCACCGTAGCCAAGTACGCCGCTGCACCCGGCCGCCAGCACCGCGCCCAGCAGGCCGCAGCCTTCGCGGGCCGACATCAGCCGCACCCGCTCCGGGGGCGACGCGGCAATGGCCGCCCCCCAGCTCTGGTGGGCGATCGTCGCCAGGCCGTAGCCCAGGTAGACCAGCACCAGCGCGCCGGCGAACCAGGCCAGCAAGGCGCCGCCGGACAGCGCCGGCGGGTGGAACAGCGCGCCGTAGCCCCCCAGCAGCGGCGGCAACGACCAGGCAACGTGCCATGCATAGCCGCGCCGGTTGCGCGCCATCCACCAGCCGAGCAGCGGATCGGCCAGCGCGGCAAGCACGCGCACCGCCAGCAGCGCCGCGCCCACTTGCGCCAGCGCCAGGCCACCGCCCCGCACATACAGGGGCGGCGCGAACAGATAGACGGGCAACGCCACCATTGCCAACGGCAGCGCGAACAGCGCGTACGACGACACCTCCGGCGATGCCGGTGCGGCCCGCGACGGCGGGCCCGGCGCAGCTTGCCCGGACGGTGTCGGCAGCGGCGGCGACGGCCGCGGCGGCGGGTGCGCACTCATGGCTTGGGCGCCGCGTCGCGCAGCAACGCCTTGCGCAGCGACGGCGCGGTGGTGCGCGGCGACAGCCAGATGGCAAAGAAAGCCTGGGCGAACCTGTCGTCCATGGCGGGGTCCATGCCCGCCTCCCGCCGGCCGGCCAGCGGCGCCCCGTTCAGGTAGAAGCGCACGCCCTGCCCCGGAACATAGCGGCCGGCGATGCGGTCGTGCTCCCTCACGTCGGGGAAAATGCCACGCATGGTCTCCAGCCAGGCCTGGCGCTGCTCGGCGCTGCCCAGCCCCAGCTTTTCCATCTGCTCGGCGCTGGCCTGGGCGATGCGGCCGCCCTGCAAGCTGCGCGCATAGCGCAGCTCCAGCACGAACGGCGCGGCGCCCGGTTCGCTGTCGCGGTAGCCTTGCGACCCTACCCACAGGCGCGCATCGTAGATCAGCAGCCCGAAATAGCGGTAGCTGCCCTCGCCGGCCAATCGCACTGGCTGCAAGTCTTCCACGATCGCCAGCGGCGCCGGAGGCGTCACCGCCGACGCGCCCGCGCTGGCGGCCAAGGTGGCGGCCAACAGCATGGGCGCGGCCAGCAAGCGTGCCGCCCGAGTGCTCGGCCAGGTCCATGCCCGGCTCCACGCCGGCGGGCGCGCGCTGGCGCGCCCGGCACGCTCGGCTTTCATGTCAGTCCTTCACCAGGGTGAATTGCACCACGTCGGTGTTGCCAGCGTCGAATGCCCCTTCGCAGTAGGCCAGGTAAAACTCCCAGGTGCGCATGAAGCGCGCATCGAAGCCCAGCGGCGCAATCTGCTCCTGCTCGCGCAGGAACGCTGCGCGCCAGCGGCGCAGCGTTTCCGCGTAGTCGCGGCCAAAACGCAGCTCCTGCTCAACCCGCAGCCCGTGCTGCGCCGCGTGCCGCCGGAACTCGGCTTGCGAAGGCAGCATGCCGCCCGGGAAAATGTACTGCTGGATGAAGTCCGTGCCCTTGCTGTAGCGCTCGAACAGCTCGTCGGCGATGGTGATGGTCTGCACGCACGCGCGCCCGCCCGGCTTCAGCTTGCGCGCCAGGCAGGCGAAATAGCCGGGCCAGTACTGCTGTCCAACCGCCTCGAACATCTCGATCGAGGCGATGGCGTCGTACTGGCCGCCGGCGTCGCGGTAGTCGCACAACTGGAGCTCGGCCCGCTCGGCCAGACCCGCGCTGGCCAGCCGCACCTGCGCGTAGGCCAGCTGTTCGCGCGACAGCGTCAACCCCGTCACGTGCACGCCGGCGCGCGCCGCCGTTTCGGCGAAACCGCCCCAGCCGCAGCCTATCTCCAGCACACGCGCGCCATGCTCCACCTGCAACTGCGCCAGGATGCGGCCGTACTTGGCGGCCTGCGCCTGTTCCAGACTCATGCCCGGCTCCAGGAACAGCGCGCTCGAATACGTCATCGAGGGGTCCAGCCAGCGCTGGTAGAACGCGTTGCCAAGGTCGTAGTGGGCATGGATATTCTTCCTGCTTCCCCGCCGCGAGTTCCGGTTCAGCAGGTGGCGCACACGGTAAAGCAGACTGCCCCACCAGCTGCCGTACATCAGCGATTCGAGTTCCGCGCGGTTGCGCGCCAGCAGCTCCACCAGGCCGGGCAGATTGTCGGTGCTCCAGTCGCCGGCGATGAAGCTCTCGGCCAGGCCGATGTCACCCGAGCGCAGCACGGCGCCGCATAGCTTCCAGTTGGCCAGCCGCAGCGTAACAGGCGCGGCGCCTTCGCCGTACAGCGCCGTGGCGCCGTCGGGCGCCTGCAGCAGTAGCGCGCCATGGCGCAGGCGCGCCAGCGCCGCCAGCAGCAGGCGCGCCGCAGCCGGCGCGCCTGCTGCAAACCGGTTCACACTGTGGCTGCCGTGTGCGGAAGCAGCGCGCTTCAGGACGCAGCCTGTCATCGGCAAGGGAGTAGTCATTTCGAAAGGTCCTCGTTGGGTGCTGCGGGTTTGGTGAAGAAGGGTGTGCGTTTGCACCACAGGCGCAAAGCCTGCCAGTGGATCCTGGCCATCACAGCCAGCGTCAGCAAGGGATGCATGGCGCAGGCGCGCAGCACCGCGCCATCGCTGAGCGGTTGCGCGGTGCCGCTGATGCTGGTCGACAGCGCCAGCTCGGGCCCGTCCAGATAGTCGATGCAGGCCAGGTGCCGGTCGCCTCCAGCGCCTGGCTCCGCGCCGCGCTGCGCGCGTACGAAACGGAAGCGATAGCTGCCGCGCAGCGGCAAAAACGGCGACACGTGAAATGCCTTTTCCGCCTGCAGCAAGGCGCCGTTGGCGATGGCCCCGCCGTTCTCGAGCAAGTACAAATGGCGCTCGCCGAAAGTATTGCGCACGTCGCACAGCACCGCGCGCAGGCTGCCATCGGCGCGATGGCAAAACCAGAACGACACCGGATTGAACAGATAGCCGAGCATGCGCGGCATGGTCTGCAGCCACACGGCTCCGTCCGCGTCGTGCACGCCGTGCCGCTGCAGCAGCCCGCCTATCCAGGCGTGCAACGGCTGCGCGCCGTCGCCGTGGTCGGCGTCATGGAAGGACAGCAGGTTGAAGCGGTTGCGCGAGAACCAGCGCAGCGCAGGCACGCCGGCCGCCAGCGCGTGCACCGGCACGCGCAGATAAAACACGCCATAGCTGAAGGCATTGCGCACCGGCCTCAAGCGCTTGTGGCGCACCTGGCCGAGGCACAGCTGGATGGCGTCGCGTTCCTTATGCGGCATGGCTCAGCGCCGATTTCCGCACCAGTGCCGCCGCGGCCTGCAGGCCGGACTTCAGCCCGTCCTCGTGGAAGCCGTAGCCGGTCCAGGCGCCTGCGAACCACACATGGCCCTCGCCCTGCAGCGCCGCCAGGCGCGCCTGCGCCGCCACCGCGCGCTGGTCGAACACCGGGTGCGCGTAGTCGAAGCTGGCCAGCACGCTGCCCGGCGCCGGTTCCCCGACGGGATTGAGCGACACCATTACCGGCGTGGTGAACGGCAGCGGCTGCAGCATGTTGAGCAGATAGTGCACGCACACGCGCGGCGTGCCCAGTTCGTCCACCCCGCCCTGGTAATTCCAAGCCGACCAGGCCTTGCGCCGCGCCGGCAGGCAGCTGCTGTCCGTGTGCAGCACGGCGCGGTTCGGCTGATAGCCGATCGCGCCCAGCACTTCGCGCTCGGCCCTCGAGGGCCGCTCCAGCAAGGCCAGAGCCTGGTCGCTATGGCAAGCCAGCACCACCTCGTCGAACAGCTCCGTCCCGCCATCGGTACACAGCGCCACCGACAGCGCCCCGCCGGCAGCAGAACGGCGCAGCGAGCGCACCGGCGTGTTCAGGCGGCGCTGGGGTATGCCCTCGAGCATGCGCCGCACGTATTCGCGCGAGCCGCCTTTTACCGTGCGCCATTGGGGACGGCCGCTCACCTGCAGCAGCCCGTGGTTGTGGCAGAAGCGCACGAAACTGGCCAGCGGGAATTCCAGCATTTGCCCGGTCGGGCAGGACCAGATGCAGGCCGCCATCGGCAGCAAATACCAGTCGCGGAAAGCCTGCCCGTAACGGTGCAGGTCGAGGTAGTGGCCGAGCGACAGCTTGGCGGTGCCTGTGGCGGCGGACAGGCCGCTGCCGGGCGTGCCGCCGTCGGCCAATGCGGTTGCCAATGCCGTGGCGGCCCGATTGAAGCGCAGGATGTCGCGCAGCATGCCGAGGAAGGCTGGCCGCAGCAGGTTGCGGCGCTGGGCGAACACGGTGGCCAGGCTGGCGCCCGCCCATTCGAGCTGGCCCTCGCCTTCACCCAGCGGCAGTTTGACCGAGAACGACATGTCGGTGCCGGCCGTTTCCACGCCCAGGTCCGCGAACAGGCGCGTCAAGTGGGGATAGGTGGCGTTGTTATAGACCAGGAATCCGGTGTCGACGCCGTGCGTCACGCCGTCCAGCGTGACGTCCACCGTGTTGCTGTGGCCGCCGAACCAGCCGCCGCCTTCGTACAGCGTGACGTCCTGGCCCTGCTGCGCCAGGCGGTGCGCGCACGCCAGCCCGGCAATTCCAGCCCCTACCACCGCTATTTTCATGACCTGTCCTCGTGTTATCGGATGAACTGCTCATCCAAGAACAACATTACGGACAATCACGGGTCACGTCCAGCAAATGGGGACTGTGCGGGCCATGTTTCCCGTTCAATTGCGGGTCATGGCATCCTTGAGGTAAGGCGCCGTACGGCTGGCCGCGGCCCGCGCCACGTCGGCCGGCGTGCCTGCCGCCACGACGAGGCCGCCCGCCTCACCCGCGCCGGGGCCGACGTCGATGATCCAGTCGCTGCCGGCCAGCACCTGCATATTGTGCTCGACCACCACCACGGTATTGCCCGCATCGGCCAGCCCGTGCAGCTGCGCCAGCAGCCGTTCGATATCGGACGGATGCAGTCCGGTGGTCGGCTCGTCCAGCACGTACAGGGTGTTGCCGCGCGCAACGCGCTGCAGTTCGGTGGCCAGCTTGATGCGCTGCGCCTCCCCGCCGGACAATTCGGTGGCCGGCTGGCCCAGCCTGAGATAGCCCAGCCCGACTTCGCGCAGCACGTCCAGCGCGCGCCGCAGCGGCGGCTCGTCCGCGAAGAAGTCCCAGGCCGCGTCTACCGTCATGGCCAGCACCTCGGCCACGTTGCGCTCGCGGTAGCGCACCGCCAGCGTCTCGGCGTTGTAGCGCGCGCCGTGGCACACCGGGCAAGGCGCGTACACGCTGGGCAGGAACAGCAGCTCCACCATCACGAAACCTTCCCCCGCGCAGTTGGCGCAGCGGCCCTTGGCCACGTTGAAGGAAAAACGCCCGGCGTCGTAGCGCCGGGCGCGCGCCTGCCGGGTGGCGGCGAACAGCTTGCGCACGTGGTCGAACAGGCCGGTGTAGGTCGCCAGGTTGGAGCGCGGCGTGCGGCCGATCGGCTTCTGGTCGACCTGCACCAGCCGGCGCAAACCGCCCAGGCCGGCCGCACCGCCGGCGATGCGGCCGGCCAGGGCACGGCCCGCGCCTTCGCCGGCGCCGATGCCAAGGCCGCCATCGGCCAGCGCGTCATCGCTTTCACCGCCGCTGGCCGGCTGCTGCCCCAGCTGCGCCGCCACCAGTTGCACCAGCGCCTGGCTCACCAGGCTGGACTTGCCCGACCCCGACACCCCGCTCACGCTGGTCAGCACGGCGAGCGGAAAGTCCGCATCGAGCTTGTGCAGGTTGTTGCGCACCACGCCGCGCAGCTTGAGCCATCCGGCCGCCTGGCGCAGCGGCCGCCTCGGGCGCGCAGCCTTGCCGAACAGGTAGTGCGCGGTGCGCGACTGCGTCACCCGCTCCAGCCCCGGCGGCGGCCCGCTGTAGAGCACCCGCCCGCCATGCTCCCCGGCCAGCGGCCCCACGTCCACGATCCAGTCGGCGTGGCGGATCACATCGAGCGCATGCTCCACCACGAACAGCGAATTGCCGGATGCCTTGAGCCGGTCCAGCGCCCGCAGCAGCGCCTCGGTATCGGCCGGATGCAGCCCGGCCGATGGCTCGTCCAGCACGTACACCACGCCGAACAGGCTGGAACGCACTTGCGTGGCCAGCCGCAGGCGCTGCAGTTCGCCAGGCGACAGCGTCGGCGTGCTGCGGTCCAGGCTCAGGTAGCCCAGGCCCAGGTCCAGCAGCACCTCCAGCCGCGCCGCCAGGTCCTGCGCAATGCGCTGCACCACGATCACCTTCTCGGGGTGCAGCACGGCGGCGCGGCGGCGCCCGGCCTTGCCGCCTGCCGGCGCGATGCCCAGCGCGTATGGCTGCAGCAGCGCGGCCAGCCGCTGCAGCGGCAACTGCGCGATGGCGCCGATGTCCAGCCCCGCGAACGTGACCGACAGCGCCTCGGGCCGCAGCCGCTTGCCCCGGCAGGCCGGGCACTCGGCGCTCACCAGGTATTGGGCCACGCGCTTCTTCATCGACGCGCTCTCCGTGGTGGCAAAGGTCTGCAGCACGTATTTGCGGGCGCCGGTAAACGTGCCGTGGTAGCTTGGCGCCTCCTTGCGCTTGAGCGCGCGCCGCGCGTCGGCCGGGTCCAGCCCCGCGTAGACCGGTACGGTGGGCTGTTCGTCGGTGAACAGTATCCAGTCGCGGTCCTTGCGCGGCATGTCGCGCCACGGCATGTCCACGTCGTAGCCCAGGCTCACCAGGATGTCGCGCAGGTTCTGGCCGTGCCAGGCGGTGGGCCAGGCGGCCACCGCGCGCTCGCGGATGGTGAGGCTGTCGTCCGGCACCATGGACGCTTCGGTGGCATCGTACACGCGCCCCAGCCCGTGGCAGTCGGGGCAGGCGCCCTGCGGTGTATTGGGCGAGAACGATTCGGCGTACAGCAGCTCCTGCCCCGGCGGATAGTCGCCGGCGCGCGAGTACAGCATGCGCAATGAATTGGACAAGGTGCTGACGCTGCCCACCGATGAGCGCGTGGTGGGCGCGCCGCGCTGCTGCTGCAGCGCCACGGCCGGCGGCAAACCCTCGATGGATTGCACTGCCGGTACCGCCATCTGGTGGAATAGCCGCCGCGCATAGGGCGACACCGATTCCAGGTAGCGCCGCTGCGCCTCCGCGTACAGCGTGCCGAACGCCAGCGACGATTTGCCCGAGCCGGAAATACCGGTAAACACCACCAGCGCGTTGCGCGGTATGTCCACGTTCACGTCCCGCAGATTGTGTTCGCGCGCGCCGCGCACGCGCACGTAGCCCTGGTCCGCCTGCAGTGGTTTTTCCATCCGCTGTTCCTCCCTGGGAGGCAGCTTGCACCGGCCGCGCCGGCCGGTCTGTGCGCAAGCCAACCGTGCGGCCGGCGGCGCCGTATTGCGGCCTTACTGCGCTTCGATGCGCTTCAGGCGCTGGCCGTGGATGCCCCAGACGCAGTCGGCGCCGTCGACAGTGCCGCACAGCACCCAGCCGGTGCCGATCTTGCGCACGTCGACCGGCGTTTCCAGCTCCTTGGCCAGCTTTTCGGCCCACATGCGGGCGGCGCCCTGGCCTTTGAACAGTTCGTTGCCCTCGTAAATGACGGTGGCATCGAAAACGGGAACGGCAAAAATAGTATTCATGGCAAGACCTGTGTGGTGAGTGGCGGCATTTTACCGCGCTGCGCCGTGGCGCGCGACGCCAGGGTGCGCTGCCGTACAGATGAGTTAATTGGCTCAGTGCACTATGTGCCTGCAGTCAAATAATAATCCACTGGGAGAAAATTCATGAACACCGCAAAACTCATCGGCGCCATCCTGATCCTGGCCGGCATCGCCGGCGTCACCTTCGGCAGCATCAGCTTTACCAAGGAAACCCACAAGGCCAGCCTGGGCCCGATCGCCTTTGCGGTACAGGAGAAGGAAACCGTCAACATCCCGCTGTGGGCCAGCATCGCCGCCATAGCCGCCGGTGCGGCCGTGGTGGCGGCCGGCTCACGCAAGCGCTGAGGAGCCTGCCCGCTGCAGCAGCGCGCTGCAGCGCGCGGACAGGTGCGTCAGTTCCAGCCGCTTGCCAGCCTTGGCGTAGCGCTCGCGCAGCGCCTCCAGCGCGGCGATGGCCGAGTGGTCGGCCAGGCGCAGGTGGCGGCAGTCCACCACCACGCGTGCCGGGTCGGCGGCGAGCGCAAACAATTCCTGGAAGTGCGTGGTGGAGGCAAAGAACAGCGTGCCGCGCGGGCGGTAGGTGCGCACGCCGGGTTCGCTGTCGTCCAGCTCGGCGTGGATTTCGCGCGCATGCTGCCAGGCGAAGCTGAGCGCGGCGATCACCACGCCGCACACCACCGCCACCGCCAGGTCGGTCGCCACGGTGATGGCGGTGACCGCCACGATCACCAGCGCGTCATGGCGCGGCACCTTGCCCAGCACCCGCAGCGAACCCCAGGCGAACGTCTGCTGGGCCACCACGAACATCACGCCCACCAGCGCCGCCAGCGGGATGCGTTCGATCCATGGCGACAGGAACAGGATAAACAGCAGGATCATGCCGCCGGCCACCACGCCAGACAGGCGCGTGCGCCCGCCTGAACCCAGGTTGATCATGGTCTGGCCTATCATGGCGCAGCCGCCCATGCCGCCGAACAGGCCGGAGGCCACGTTGGCCGCGCCCAGCGCCACGCATTCGCGGTTGGCCTGGCCCTGGGTGCCCGTGATGTCGTCGGTAAGGTTGAACGTCAGCAGGGTTTCCAGCAAGCCGACCATGGACATCAGCACCGCGTACGGCAGGATGATGCGCAGCGTCTCCAGCGTCAGCGGCACGGCGGGCAGGTGGAAGCCTGGCAGGCCGCCGGCGATGTTGGCCATGTCGCCCAGGGTGCGGGTGGGCAGGCCGAGCAGCGCGGTCAGCAGGCCGACGCCGGCAATCGCGGCCAGGGCCGGCGGCACCGCCCTGGTGAACCTGGGCAACAGCCAGACCACGGCCATGGTCAGCGCCACCAGGCCCGCCATCATCAGCAGCGGCGCGCCCTGCAGCCAATGGCCGTCGCGCTTGAAATGCTCCAGCTGCGCCCCGGCGATGACGATGGCCAGGCCGTTGACAAAGCCCAGCATGACCGGGTGCGGCACCATGCGGATCAGCGATCCCATGCGTAGCAGGCCGAACAGCGCCATCAGCACGCCGCCCAGCACCACCGTGGCCAGCAGGTACTGCACGCCGTGCTGCGCCACCAGCGCCACGATGACTACCGCCATGGAACCGGCCGCGCCGGAAATCATGCCGGGGCGGCCGCCGAACAGCGCGGTGATGACGCAGATAAAGACGGCGCCGTACAGGCCCATCAGCGGGTTGAGCTGGGCCACCAGTGCGAAGGCGATGCATTCGGGCACCAAGGCGAAGGACGTGGTGAGTCCGGCCAGGACGTTGTTGCGGATAGCGTTCATGGTTGTCCCGCGCCGGACCGGCTGGGGCAGAGCTGAAGAAAGGGCGGCAAGTATACCAGAAGCCATGCCGGAGCCTGTATGTGCGCTTGCGCACTGACACCGCCACCGCCATGCGCGACGATGGTGTCCTACAGGGAGAATGACATGAAAAACGGAACTATACAGCAAGCCACTTTCCGCAACTTCATGATAGAAGCGACCGCCGTGCAGATGGGTACGCAGTGGCGGCCACAGTTCCGGGTGTCCCGGGGCAACCGAAAGACCAGCTGGTGCACGCCCCGCGTGAGTGCGTTCGCCGACAGCGCCCTGGCCGTTGACGCGGCGATCCAGCACGCCAAGCTGGAAATCCAGCGCGGCTGGGGATCCTGCTTCGCCTAGGATGCCTGCCCTCCCGCAATTTCCTTAAGGCAAGCACTCGAGCGCAGCTATTGCGCCACCCGCTGCGCCTTCATGGCCGCCTTGTTGCGGTACATGTCGGCGTCGCCGTCGGCCAGCATGCGGGCGATGGTGTCGTGCCGGCGCGGATCGAAGTCCACCTGTCCCACGCTGAACACGATGTCGTAGCCGCGCTGGTCCGCGGCATTGCGCTGGGCCAGCGCCGCCCGCAGCCGCTCAACGGCGGACCGGGTGTCGGCCTGGCTGGCGTCCAGCAGCAGCGACACGAACTCGTCCCCGCCCATGCGGCCGATCAGGTCGCTATTGCGCAGCACATGCCGCAACACCTCGGAGAATGCCAGCAGCGCGCGGTCGCCCTCGGCATGGCCGCGCGTGTCGTTGATCTGCTTGAAATGGTTGATGTCGAAAAACAGCAGCGAGGCGGGCTTGCCGAGCCGGCGACACACATGGATAGCCTGCTGCGCCAGCATCTCGAAGCCGCGCCGGTTGGTCAGCTTGGTCAACTCATCCATGGTGGCCATCTGCACTGCCGCCATTTCCTGCTGCACCATGGCGGCCAGATCATGCAACAGGGCAATGTCCTCCTCGTCCAGCGTGCGCGGCACCTGGTCCAGCAGGCACAGGGTGCCAAGCTTGCAGCCGTTGGGCGCAAACAGCGGGCAGCCGGCGTAGAAACGTACGTGCGGTTCGCCCAGCACCAGCGGACTGTCGTGGAAACGCTCGTCGAGCCTGGCGTCCGGCACCAGCATGATGTCGTCGCCGAGGATGGCGTGGCTGCAAAACGACACTTCGCGCGGCACCGGGGCGCCCAGCGGACCGGAACAGGACAGCGCAAACACCGCATTGTCCCCCACCAGCGTCACCTTGGCGACGGGCACCCGGAACAGGCGCCTGGCCAGCCGGGTCAGGCGGTCGAAGCGCTCCTCGGGACCGGCCTCCAGCAGGGTCAGGGCATTGAGCGTGGCGACGCGCGTCGCTTCGTTCGGTGGCATGGCAGGCGCTAGCATGGTCCCTCCGTGTTTCTGACATCCTAGCGAAAATGCCATCTAGCCACAACAGTTTCCGCGACGGCGGCCTTGGTCAGCGGCACGCGCCGGGCCAGCAAGGCGGCCAGCAGGCGCTGCACGTGGCGCAGCAGCTCCGGATAATGCGCGTCGCGCGGGTGCAGGCCGAGCCGCACCAGGGGGTGGCCTGCCTGCAGCGCCAGCAGGGCGTCCAGCGCCAGCTGCGAACAGCAGCGCCCGGCGGCGTTGCGGGCCGCGTAATGCAGCGACAGCGCTGGCAGCGACAGCGCCGGCAGCGACAGGCCGGCCGGAGCGGTAGCCATGCCGGCGCGCGCCCAGCCCGCCGCCGGCGCAGCCGGGCGCAGGCAATGAAAGCGGCGCAAGGTGGTGGTGTAGCGCAAGGGCGTCTCACCCAGCGCAGCCCAGGCGGCCTCGCCCAGCAGCCAGGCCGGGGGCACGAAACCGTGCAGCGGCCAGCCGCGCTGCGCGAACCAGTGCTGGCCCAGGCCCAGCCGCCGGCGCGCTTCCTGCGCATCCAGCGCGGCGAACTCGCCCTCGCCCTGCGTGAACACACGGCGCAAAAACCACTCGCGCGCCGTGCGCGGCGGCGGCCCGGCATCGAGGTGTTGGTAGCCGTGCAGCGCCAGCTCGTGCCCGCGCACCAGCAGGCGTTCCAGCGCCGCATCGAAACAAGGCGGGGCTGCCTGCGCATGGCCGTGGTAGCGCGGCACCACCAGCCAGGTGAGCGGCATATCGGCCACCGCCTGCACCGTCCGCCACAGGCGCAGGCAGTCCGGCCACGTGGCGGGCGCCACGTCATGGATGGAGACGCACAACGCTGGCTGCTCAACTGCTGGCACGGACGTCCTCCTGCGCCAGCAAGGCACGGTAGCGCGCCAGCAGCTGGGGCAGGATGCGGCTCCAGTCATAGCGCGGACACGCCGCGCGGCGCGCCTGTTCGCCCATCCCCGCCACACCGGCGCGGTACAGCGCGTCCACCCCCTCGCACAGCGCCGCCGCGCTGCCGGGCGCCACCACCACGCCGCCGCCATCGGCCAGCAGCTCGGCCACCGCCCCGCCGCTGGTGACCACCGCAGGCACGCCGCACGCCATCGCCTCCAGCACCACCAGGCCGAACGTTTCGCGGTCGCCCGGATGCACCAGCGCGTCGCCGCTGGCCAGCAGGCGCGCCAGCGCGCGCGGGTTCGGCTGGAACGGCAACTCCGTCACCGCGCCGCAGCGCCGCCGTGTGCGCCCGCCCACCATCAACAGGTGATAAGGCGCGCCCAGGCGCTTGATGGCGGCCGCCAGTACGTCGAGCCGCTTGCCAGCGCTGAAGCGCCCGGCATACACCAGCAGCCGGGCCGATTGCGGCAAGCCCAGCTCGGCGCGCAAGTGCGGATCGCGCCGCTGCGGCGTATACACCGCCGTGTCGATGCCGAGCGGCTGCTGCGTGGCGCGCAAGCCCATCGCTTCCAGCCGTTGCACCGTGGCCGCACTGGGCGCCAGCAGCAAATCGCACTCGCGGTACAGGCGCTGCAGGTAACGGCACGCCAGTTGCCCTGCACCCGGGCCGAAGCGGCGCCGCACCAGTTGCGGCAAGTCGGAATGGAAGAAGGCCAGCACCGGAACCTGCAGGCGCTGCCGCGCGCGCAGCGCGGCCCAGGCACAGGGACCGGCATCGCCCGCTTCGATCAGGTCCGGCGCCAGCGCGGTGAGCACGCGCGCGGCGCTGGCGGCCGAGCGCGGCAAGCGATAGCCGCTGAGCCCCGGCAATCCCAGCCCCGGCAGCGCCGCCGTGTAAGGCGGGCCGGCACTGGCCAGCAAGCCGGCGTGGCGCGGCAGGTTGGGGCTGGCGATGGTGTGGCGCACGCCACCGTGGCTGTGCAGCCAGCGGGCCTTGGCGTCCAGATACGTGCTGACCCCGCCGCCAGCGCCGGCATACAGCATCGTCACATCGACCACGTGCATGGTGCCCTCCTGCTACCTGTGCAGGTTCGACCCTGCGGCGGCCGATTCGTTCCACGCCTGTTTATCGGCCCGCTACCTGGCAGGCTTCTTCTCCTCGGCCGGCAAGTTCTCATCGATGTCGGCCGAGGCCGATTTCACCCGCTTGTACGTCACCGGGCCGGCGTTGCCCGGCAGCGCCGGCCCGGTGTAGCGCAGCGCCAGCTCGGCCAGCGCGCTGCCGGTATCCTTGCCGAAGCCCGACAGCGCGCTGAAGCGCAGATGCCTTGCCGTGACGGACTGGCCGAAGTCGATGGATTGCTGGTCAAAAGTGGACACCAGCACGCCGCGCTTCAGCTCGCGCCAGTTGACGCCGTCGTCGCTGACGTGGACCACGTACTCGCGCACATCGCCTTCGTGGTCGCGATGGTTCTGGCGCGGCATCAGCACCAGGCCCGAGAAGCTCACCGGCTGCGGGAAGGCCAGCGCCAGCTCGCGCGCCGCGCCATGCTTGCCGTCGGCGCTCCAGAAGGTGTTCGGGTCGCCGTCGATGGCGTTGGCGACGTTGGCTGTCTCGCTGCCGCCCGCTGCCGCCGCGGCCGTGGCCCCCAGCTTCTTCATCACTTGCGTGTCGAACAGCACGCTGCGCAACTGCGCCGGTGTCAGCTCGGCTTGCGGACTGAACGCGCTGCCGGCCATGTAGTCCAGTAGCGACTTGCGCAGCTGGCGCGCCACCACGCGGCGCTCCAGGTCGCGCTCCAGGTCCGCGCTGGCCACCATCAGCCTGCCCTTGCCCACCCGCGCCTCGAACAGCAGGCCGAGCTTGAAGTTGCGGTTCCAGTCGTCTACCGGCTGCACGATGGGCTGCAGCGCCGGCGGCAGGCGGTCCAGGTTCACGGCGCGGGTGTTGGCCACCAGCTCGTTCCACTGCCAGTCGTTGAACGATTCGGTGGGGAACTGCGACAGCGCGGCGTGGCGCCGGTCCACCCACACGCCCAGCATGCGGGCCCAGGCCGGGTTCATCAGGCGGTTCCAGAAGACGGGCACGGTGTCCAGCGGCGGCGAGTTCCAGTCCAGGTCGGCCGCCAGCGGCAGGTACAGCACCTTGCCGCCAGCCGCCAGGCGGGCCTCGGCCTCCGGCCAGCTGTGCGTCACCAGCACGCCGTCCGGCGCCGCAGCGTCCACCTGCGAAGGGTAGACCCAGATATTCCAGTCGTTCTCCGCGTCCGTGCCGTGCAGGCCCACCACCAGCTTGTACGCTTGCGGCGCCGGCAGCGCCGACAGCGCGGCCCGCACCGTGCCGAGCTTGATGTTCTTGCCGATGGCGATGGCCCGTGCCGGGAACTCGCCGCCGGCCACCGTCTTGCCTGCCGGGTCCACCAGTTTCCAGTACGGCCGCGCATCGGCCAGCGGGCGTTCGCCGAAGTGCGCGATCTCCACCTCCGCCGTCAGCGTTTCTTCGGACGTGTAGACGCGCTTCATCACGCGCGCCAGCGGTACCGTCCGGCCGTTGAAGCGGCGGAACTCGCTGGCGGTGGCGTAGCCTTTCGGCTCCCAGAACGTATCGAGCACGCCGACCAGCGCCGTGCCCTGGCCGAGGTAGTCGTGCAGGTCCAGCAGCTGGTAGCCCATCATGCCGGGCGTGCGCAGGTTGGCTTCGATGTCTTCCTTGTAGCTGTTCAGCTGGAACTTGCCGGACGCGTAGGCGAAGTCCTTGTTGCGGTGGGCCATGCCGTGCCGCGCCAGCGAGTCGCGGAAGATCTCGTAATTCCCCGGCCGCAGATAGCCCTTGAATTTGTCGATCACGCTGAAATCGGGATACGCCACCCATTGTCCGGTTTCATGCGACACCACCGGCACGTGGATGTCCGCCAGCGATTCGCCGTAGTCCCTGCCGAACCAGCCCTTGTTGCCGCGCAGGGGCTTGGGGCCGATGCGCTGCATGGCCAGGAAATCCGTGCCCTCGCCCAGGCCCGGCACCTCCTTCTCGGTGTGGCCGGTGCCGTTGGAGTACAGCCGGCGCGGATCGGCCACGCGGTAATGCGCGATCCACTTGTCGAAAGCCTCCTTCCAGCGTCCCTTGGGTTCATTGGCGGGGCTGAACAGCACAAAGGACGGGTGGTTGCCGTAGGCCCGTATCATCCTCTCGGTTTCCTCGTACAGCATCTTGTCCATGGGCGTGCCGGGCGACACCTCGTTCCACATGCCGGGTTCCGGCTGCAGATACATGCCCACTTCGTCGGCGGCCTGGAAAGCCGCTTCCGGCGGGCAGAAGGAATGGAAGCGGATATGGTTGATGCCCCAGTCCTTGTTGATCTGGAAGATCTTGCGCCAATAGGCCACGTCGGTGGGCGGATAGCCGGTGAGCGGGAAATCGCCGCCGTGGTGGGTGCCGCGCAGCAGCAGCGGACGGCCGTTCAGCACGAAGTCCTTGCCGCGCGCGGCAATCTGCGCGAAACCGAAGCTGACGTCGCGCGCGTCGTTGGCGGCGCCGCCCTTGAGCTGCAGCCTGATCTTGTGCAGCACGGGGTGGAACTCGTCCCAGGGCTGCGCGCCGGCCGGGAACTGCACCTTGATCTCGGCCACGCCGCCGCCTTCGCCCCAGCTGACCTTGTGCGCAACGCCATTCGCCGCGAGCACGCCGGCGCCGGCGCGGCCGGCCGCGTTGCCGATGCGGACCTTCAGCAGCACGGACTTGTCCTGCACGTTGGGATAGGCCTGCACATCGTCCAGCCACACCGGCGTGGTGGCGCGCAACTCGACCTTGCCGATGATGCCGTTCCAGCTCATGCCCAGCGAATCGGACACGCTGTGCGCATCCGGCCGGTACGCCATCAGCATGCGGTTGTCCACGCGGATGGAGACGCGGTGCTTGCCCGGCGCCAGCAGGCCCAGGTCGTATTCGTGTTCGGCCACCAGGCTCAGGTTGGCGCCGACCTGTTTGTCGCCCACCCAGGCCGTAGAGCCCCAGCGCGGCCGCTCCAGGAACAGCACCACGCGCTTGCCCTTCCACGCCGCAGGCACTTCCACGTCGCGCTGGTACCAGGCCGCACCCAGGTAATGGCGCGGCGGCTGCGACAGGAACGGCACTTTCACCTGCCCCGGCGCGGTGTGCGCCTTGTAGTCCTCGCGCTGGTCCCAGTTCTTGTCGTACAGGGACAGTACCCAGGGCGTCTTGGCGGTGATCTCGTCACCCTGTCCCTGCGCCTGCAGGATGCCGGGAATGGCGATGCTGCCAGCCAGGCCGCGCCTGTACCAGGCCTGGCTCACGCCCTCGTCCGCGCGGTCCATGGCGAAGCGCCACTGGCCGGAGAGGTCGCGCACTTCGGCGGCATGGAGGCTGGCGCCGGCCAGCCAGCAGGCAGCAATCAGGAGGGACAAGCAATTTCGGGCCACGGGATACCTTGCAGACGGACGATGGGATGGAGCCGATTATGTCTCAATCCCTTCACGCCGTTTGCGCATTCTCGTGAGTGATTGCCCTTCATGCGCCCGGCGTAAACGCCGGAAGCTGTGCGAACACGCCGGCAATGAAATCCATGAATGCGACAGCCCGGGTCGGAAGCAGCCGGTTTGCGACGTAGACGATTTGAACCGGCACCGCCGGGGGCGTATGTTCCGTCAGCAGCAGTTGCAGATTGCCGCTCCCGAGCCCTTCCTGGAAGAGCCATGCCGGCCCATGTCCGATCCCGAGTCCCGCATTGACCATTTCGCGCGCGGCCTCCGGCGAGTTGACCCGGAGCCTGCCGGACACGGGAACTTCGGTATCCCGGAAGCGCCATGTGGCGCCTGACGACAGCAAGGTGTAGACCACGCAATCGTGCCCGCGCAGATCGTCGGGCGCGAGGGGCATGCCGCGCTTGGCGAGATAGCCCTTGCTGGCCACAAATACGCGCTCGAACAGGCCGATGCGCCGCGCACGCAGCGCACTGTCCTCCAGGTGTCCTATCCTGATCGCCAGCTCCACACCCTCGTCGACCAGGCCGACATACCGGTCATTGAGCTGGAGCTCCAGCGCCAGGCCCGGATAGCGTTCCAGGAACGCGGGAATATGCGGCAGCACAAAGGCGTGGGCCAGCGCCGTCGGGCAGGCCACGCGCAGCAGGCCGGACGGATTGGCGTTCTCCCTGAAGGACGACTCGGACTCCTCCACCGCGTCCAGGATGCGCCGCACTTCCGCATAATAGCGCTCGCCCTCCGGCGTGAGCGCAAGCTTGCGCGTGGACCGGTGCAGCAGCCGGGTTTGCAGATGCTCTTCCAGCGCCGCCACATGGCGGCTCACGTTGGGCTGTCCCAGACCCAGGTCGCGGCCGGCGGCGGAGAAGCTGCCGGTCTCCACCGCGCGCGCAAAGCAGGACATCACAAGAAAGCGGTCCAAGGTCAACTCTCCATTCGTGCCTTGATCAGGCTGTTATTCATGCCCCGTTTCATGCTCCATTCATGCTCCATTCATGCCCCATTCATGCTCCGGAAGCATGAAACATATGCAAAGACATGATCTTATCGGATTTGAAGCATGGGCGCATAGTTCACTCCACGGCAGGCCGGCCGATACTGGCTGGCCACGAATCACCAACAGGAGAACTTTTAATGGCCCGTTTACAAGGCAAACGCACACTTATCACCGGCGGCACCAGCGGCATCGGCCTCGAAACTGCCCGGCAATTCCTTGCCGAAGGCGCCCGCGTCATCGTCACCGGGATCACTCCGCAGTCCATTGCCAAGGCCAGGGCGGAACTTGGCAGCGAGGTTCTGGTGCTGAGTGCCGACTCGGCCAGCGTGACCGCCCAGAAGCAACTGGCGCAGGCCGTCCAGGCCCATTACGGCCAGCTCGATATCGCCTTTCTCAACGCTGGCGTCTCCGTTTGGGCGCCGGTCGAATCGTGGACCGAGGAAATGTTCGACCGCTCGTTCGACGTCAACGTCAAGGGCCCCTACTTCCTGATCCAGGCGCTGCTGCCGGTATTCGCCAACCCCGCTTCGGTGGTGCTCAACACGTCGGTCAGCGCGCATGTCGGCGCGGCGCGTTCATCGGTCTACGCCGCGACCAAGGCCGCCTTCCTGAACATGTCGAAGACGCTGTCCAGCGAACTGCTGGGAAACGGCATCCGCGTCAACGCCGTCAGCCCAGGCCCGGTCGACACGCCGCTGTATGACAAGCTGGGCATACCGGACGCCTACCGCGGGCAGCTCAACCAGGAAATTACCGCATCAATCCCGGCCGGCCGCTTCGGCACACCGGAGGAAGTGGCCAAGGCGGTGCTGTACCTCGCTTCGGACGAGTCCCGCTGGACGGTGGGCGCCGAGATTGTCGTTGATGGCGGACGCATGCTGAACGGCTGAAATCGGAAAATTTGAACAATTTTCCCGAAAAGCTGTCACAAGGGCGCGGCGGCCCACGTCTTATGGGTATGAAAGCAGCACATTGGGTGTTGCCCTGACCTGAAAGAGACCATCATGAGTGCACGTATTTCGCTGTTCACCCTGGCCCCCGCTCCCCTGAAAGCGATGATCGCCCTGTCCGGCGCCGCCAAGCAAAGTTCGCTGGGCGCGCGCCTGGTGGAGCTGATCAACCTGCGCGTGTCGCAGATAAACGGCTGCGGCCTGTGCGTGGACATGCACTGGCGCGACCTGGTGAAGCAAGGCGCGGACTACCGTCACCTGAACGCCATCGCCGGCTGGCGCGAAGCCCCCGCCTCCTTCTTCAGCGCCCGCGAACGCGCCGCGCTGGGCTGGGCTGAAGCCGTGAACGCGCTGCCGCACAAGGACGACACCGACGCCGCCTACGCCGAGCTGCGCGCGCACTTCAACGAAACCGAAGTGGCTGAAATGGCCTACGCCATCGCTGTCATCAGGGGTTGGAATTCGATCAACCTGAGCCTGCGTAACCAGATCCCCGAAGTGCCGCCGCCAGGCATGTAATCGGCTATTTGTGCGTCAAGCTGGCGCCGTCCAGCAAAATGCCGGTGCGCTGCAGGTTGGCGTTCAGGATGGACACGGCGGCGCCGGACTTCACCAGCGCGCGCAAGCGCGCTTCGAACGGCTCCAGGTACTTGATGCACGGGCTGTTGCGCGAGAAGCCGAAGTAGTTCCTGTCCTCGGTGGCGAAAGGCCGCAGGGCCATGTAACGCTCGCCCAGCCCATGGTTGGCCAGGTATGCCTCTCCGGCGTACAGTCCGACCAGGAAGTAGTCGATGCGGCCCAGCCCCAGCTTGCGGAAATTGGTGTCCAGCGTGCCGGACTCCTGCAAGTGCAGTTCCGTCTCGGCGAATCTGTCGAAATCCGGGCCAAAGCGGTTACCCAGCGCGGCGCCGCCACGCTTGTCCCGCAAGTCGTCCCAGTTGGCGTAAGCAAAGCTGCGCTGGCGGTCAACGAAGATGGCAACCGGGTTGCGGAACGCAGGGGTGGGCGCAAACGCCAGGTAGCGCTCGCGCTCCGGCAGGATCTTCAGCGTCGCCACCAGGTCCACCTGGCCAGCCTGCGCCGCGGCGAGCACCCGCTTCCACGGCCCGCTGTAACGCACTTCATAGGGCGCGCCGATGTCCTCCAGCACGCGGGTAGCCAGGTCGATGCTGGCGCCGCGCAAGCTCTGGCCGTCATACCAATGCAGTGGCTGATAGTCGGGATCGGCGGAGACGATGACCTTGCTGCATTCCGCCGCAGCCGGCAGGGCCATTGCCAGCGCCAGCAACATGGCAATTTTCATCGTGACAGTATAGGTGATTTCCCGGCCCGGATTGATTTCCGCAGCACATTTCGGCGCCAGGCGCTACCATGGCGGCTTTCGCCCGGAGACTATCCAATGCTTAAAATCCTGACTGCCGCCAGCCTCGCTCTGGCCTGCGCCGGCGCCGCCGCGGCGCCAGCGGAACCCGTGCAGCCGATCCCCGCGCTGGACGTGCCGCGCTACATGGGCACCTGGTACGAGATCGCAAAATATCCCAACTACTTCCAGCGCAAATGCGTGGGCAACACCACCGCGACCTACGCGCTGCAGCCCGACAAGACGGTACTGGTGACCAACCGCTGCGCGATTGAAAAGAACGACGCCATCGTCGCGACAGCCGAGGGCCGCCAGGTGGGCGGCGCCGAGTCGCCCAAGCTGGAAGTGCGCTTTGCGCCGGCGTGGCTGTCCTTCTTGCCCTTCGTGTGGGCCGACTACTGGGTCATCGACCTGGACGAGCAGTACCAGCTTGCGGCCGTGAGCGAACCGAAACGCGAGTACCTGTGGATCTTGTCGCGCACGCCGCAAGTGGCGCCGCAAGCGTACGCGGCCCTGCTGGCGCGCCTGGAGAAACAGGGATACAGCCTGCAGAAGCTGGTGAGCACGCCGCAGGCCGAGAGGAGGTAATTACGCCGAGGTGGCGGCGTCGCCCACCTTGCGCGCACGCTGCGGACGCGCCGGCGGCGGGCCGTCCAGCAGCGGGCTGTAACCGGGGAAGCTCATGCGCAGGATGCGCAGCACCGTGGTGCCGAACTGGCGCGTGAGCGAGCCGGTGTTGTACGGCAGGCGGTACCGGGCGCACAGCGCGCGCACGCGCGGCGCCACCTCGCCGTAGCGGTTGCTCGGCATGTCGGGGAACAGGTGGTGCTCGATCTGGTGGCTCAGGTTGCCGCTCATGATGTGGAACAGCTTGCCGCCCTTGATATTGCAGGAACCCAGCAGCTGGCGCACGTACCAGTGCGCGCGGCTTTCGTTCTCCACCTCAGCCTTGGTAAACACGTGCACGTCCATCGGGAAGTGGCCGCAGAAAATGATCAGATAGGTCCACAGGTTGCGCACGATGTTGGCCGCCGCGTTGGCGCCCGCCACGTAGAAGAAGAACGGGCCGGCCAGCAGCGGGAACAGCAGGTAGTCCTTGCGCATCTGGCGCAGGATCTTGCCGCGCGTGCGCAGCCACATTGGACGCAAGGTGGCCCACTTCAGGCGGCCCTGCAGCACGCGGCCCAGCTCCAGTTCCTGGATCGCGATGCCCCACTCGAAGAACACCGCCAGCAGCAAGGCCCACAGCGGATTGCCCAGGTTGAAGGGCTTCCAGCGCTGGCCGGAGAACAGGCGCAGCAGGCCGTAACCCGCCACGTCGGCATCCTTGCCCAGCACATTGGTCCAGGTGTGGTGCTTGACGTTGTGGGCGTGCTTCCACTGGTCGGACGGGCACACATGGTCCCACTCCCAGCGGCCCGACTGGATTTCCGGGTCGCGCAGCCAGTCCCATTGCGCGTGCAGGATGTTGTGGCCAATCTCCATGTTTTCCAGGATCTTGGCCGCGCCCAGCGTCAGCACGCCCAGCACCATCACGGGCCAGAAATAGGCCCAGCCGGCCAGCGCATGGCCCCATTGCGGCAGCAGCGCCAGGCTGGCGTAAATGGCCAGGCGGCCGCTGATCTCCAGATAGCGGTGGATTTTCAGCAAGCGGCGGATGTAGCGCGCATCGCGCTCGCCGCGGCTGGCCATGACTTCGTTGCGGATGGATTCGATCTCGCTGCCAAAGGCCGCGATGTCGGCGGGGGAGAGGTGGGATGGAATGGGCATGGAATTCTCTTAAATAGTTTACAGCGCCAGTTCGACGTCGCCGACTGCGCTGCAGACGCAGACTTGCACGGTGTCGCCCGGCTCGGCGATCAGGGCGCCGTTGCGCAGGTCGCGCACGCAGCCGCTGACCAGCTTGGTGTCGCAGCCGTGGCAGATGCCCATGCGGCAGCCGTGCTTGGGATTGAGGCCGGCATTCTCGGCGATCAGCAGCAGGCTGGTGGCGCCGTCCGACTGCGCCTCGGTGGCGCTGCCGGCGAAGGTGACGCGGCCTGCGGTCGCTTCGGCGGTGGTTGCGGCCAGCGGTGCGTGGAAACGCTCCACGTGCAGCAGGTGCGACAGGCCGGCAGCCTGCCAGTGCGCTTCCACCGCCGCCAGCAGGGAAGCCGGGCCGCAGGCCCACACTTCGCGCGTGCGCCAGTCCGGGCAGGCCGCTTCCAGCTGTGCGGCACTGAAGTGGGCGCCGCCGTCCTGGGTGTAGTAGCGCTGCAGCTGGTAGTGGCGCTGGGTGGCGGCCAGCGTATCCAGTTCGGCGCCGAAAATGACGTCGCCGGCGCGCGGCGCATAGTGCATGTGCACCGTGTCCGGTACCACTTCGTACTCCTGCACGTAGTTGCGCAGCATGCTCATGACGGGCGTAATGCCGCTGCCGCCGGTGATGAACAGCGGGTGCACCGGCATCGACTCGGGCAGCACGAAATCGCCTTGCGGTTCGCCCAGCGGCAGGTATTCGCCCACGCGCACCTGGCGCACCAGGCGCTGCGACACCCTGCCTTCGACCACCGCCTTCACGGTGACGGTGATGCAGCCGTCCTCGCGGTCCGGCGCGGACGAGATGGAATAGGTGCGGGTATGGCGCTGGCCGCCGATCGGCACGCCCAGGCGCACGAACTGGCCGGGACGGTGGCTGCGCCAGCCGGCGCCCGGGCGCAGGGTCAGGGTGCGGCTGTCGGCGGTTTCTTCATGCACGGCGACCACGCGCGCCATCAGGGCGTGCGAGGTCCAGAGCGGGTTCACCAGCTCCACGTAGTGCGAATGGCGCAGCGGGTAGGCGAACATGTCCGCCAGGCTGGCCAGGGAAGATCGTAAAGTCATTGGGATAGCAAACGCATGGCAAATAATAAGGATTGCCATGATTGTGTACACTTGTACACATCAAGTCAAGCCCCGGTTGATCAAATAACAGGCAAACCTGTCATCAGCCTGTCACATTTGCCTGCCATGGCCGTGTAAAATAGGGATACACCTGTACACATGAGATCTATGAGCGAACACGAAACCGAGGAAGGCGCGGCACGGCCGGAACGCAAGACCGGCACCCGCAAGGCATTGCTGCAGGCGGCGCTGACGCTGGTGGGCGAAGGGCGCAGCTTCACCAGCCTGGGGCTGCGCGAGATCGCGCGCCAGGCCGGCGTGGTGCCGAACGCCTTCTACCGCCACTTCCGCAACACGGACGAGCTGGGGCTGGAACTGGTGGACGAGATGGGCATCACCTTGCGCCGCCTGCTGCGCGAAGCGCGCCAGATCGACGTTTCACGCGGCTCCATCCTGCGCCGCTCGGTGCGGGTGTACCTGGATTATGTGAAGGCGAACCGGCTGCAGTTCCAGTTCATCGCCACCGAGCGCTCGGGCGGCAGCCGCATCCTGCGCCTGGCGATCCGCACCGACGTGACCCACTTCACCAATGAAATGGCGCAGGACATCCGCGCACTGGGCCGCTACAGGGACTTGCCGACCCCGCGCCTGCAGATGGTGTGCGGCCTGATCGTCATGACCATGCTGGCCGCCGCCACCGACATCCTGGACCTGCCGCCCGGCCAGCCGCTGCTGGAGGGCGAGATGGAGGAAAATTTCGTGCAGCAACTGCACGTGATCCTGCTGGGCGCGTCCAAGTGGCAGGAAAAGGACGCGCACCAGGCAGCCGTGCTGTCGCGGCGGGGGTAGCGGCGCGGCTGCTTCCCGGGCTGTGCGCCCCTCCGCCCCAGACGGCGTAGAATCGCTCCGTCACCAGATGCCATTCTGATACGGGAGCACACCATGAGAAACTGGTTCTTGCTGGCCGCGTTTGCGGCGACATCCGCCCTGGCCCACCACGGCTGGAGCGAATACGACGCGCAGCGGCCGCTGACGCTGAGCGGCACTATCGAGGAGGCGGGTTATTCGCATCCGCACGGCTTCGTGCGGCTCAAGACCGGCACCCAGAGCTGGACCGTGGTGCTGGCGCCGCCCTCGCGCATGGAAAGCCGGGGGCTGGAAAAGGACGCGCTGGCGGCCGGCAAGCAGGCCAGCGTGATGGGCTATCCGCACCGCAGCAAGGGCGACGAACTGCGCGCCGAACGCATCACCCTGGCCGGCAAGACCACGGAGCTGCGCTGATGCCGCTGGTGGCCGGCGCCGCCGAGTGGCTGGCGTCGACACCGCTGTCGCAGGCCATGCGCGGCAGCCTGTGGCTCTATCCCGTGGTGGAAACCGTGCACATTTTCGGCTTTGCCGTGCTGGTGGGCGCTGTGGCGCTGTTCGACCTGCGCGTGCTGGGCTGCGCGCGCACGCTGCCGGTGCGGACGCTGGGGCGGCACCTGCTGCGCTGGGCGCTGGCCAGCCTGCTGCTGGTGGTGCCGGCCGGCGCGCTGCTGTTTGCCTCCCAGCCGCTGGAATTCATCGCCAATCCCGTCTTCAGGCTGAAGCTGGCGCTGCTGGCTGCGGCCGGCCTGAACGCGGCCTGCTTCCATGCCGGCGTGTACCGCAATGCGGCGGCCTGGGACGTCGGGCACCCTGCCCCGCCACTGGCGCGGGCTCAGGCGGCGCTGTCGCTGCTGCTGTGGGTGGCGCTGATCACTTGCGGCCGCATGCTGGCGTACGTGTGACGCAGGAATCTCCGTACCCCTTAGTGGTCGGTCGGGATCAGCACCGGCTTGTTCTTCTCCTTCAGCAGGAAGACGACGAACCTGGCCGGCTTGGTCTTGCTGGCGTTGCGGCCCACGGTGTGCAGGTCGGCGGGGCCTTCATAGAAGGTGTCGCCCGGCTTCAGGGTCACTTCCTTGCCGCCCTTGACGCCCATGACGATGGAGCCTTCCAGCACGTAGACTATGCCGTGCGCGTCGTGGCGGTGCACCGGATCTTCGCCGCCGGGGGCGTATTCCACGGAGATCATCAGCAATTCCTTGCCAGCTGATTCGGGCACGTCCCTGTTGATGAGAGGCTTGACCGACACGCCGCCGGGTGCGCCTTGCGCCGCCGGCATTGCCAGGATCATGGCGACGTTCACGCACAGGCCGAGGACGATGTTCTTGGTGTTCATGGTGGTTCTCCAGTTGGGTGGTGGGCTGCTGCTGGATTCATTCTAGGTGCGCGCCACCGCCGCCGGTAGGCACATGGCGGGCCCCACGCTGGTGAGCATCAGGCACCAATCAAGACGTGCCGCGCATGTGATACTGGATGCATCCCACGCACCCGGAACACATCATGCACATCGGACGATCCTACGGCCTGGCCGAATTCCTGCGCTGGACGCGGCGCAAGACTTATATCCTGCTGGCGCTGTCTACCGCGCAGGTGGCGGCCTACGAGCTGCTTGCATGGCGCTGGCTGGCCATGCCATGGGCGGTGGCGGCGCTGCTGGGCACGGCGGCCTCTTTCATCGTGGGCTTCAAGAACGCGCAAACCTACAACCGGACGCTGGAGGCGCAGCAGGTGTGGAGCAGCCTCGCCAGCATCAGCCGCTACTGGGGCCTGATCAGCCGCGACTTCACCGGCATGCCGCTGGCTGCGCGCGAGCTGGTGCAGCGCCACCTGGCGTGGCTGGCCTGCGTCCGTTACCAGCTACGCAGCGCGCGCGTGTGGGAGGCGGCGGCCAACCAATACAACTTCGAGTACCGCGCCAGATGTTATACGGTGGCCGAGCACGATGTGCCGCTGGAGTCGGCGCTGCGCGCCTATCTGCCGGAAGCCAGCGCGGCGCAACTGGCCCGCTCACGCCGGCCCGCGCTGACGCTGATCGGCATGCAAAGCAGCGCCATCAAGGAGCTGTTTGCCAGCCAGGCGATCCCGGTGCTGCAGCACGCCGAGATGCAGAAAACCCTGAAGGAGCTGATCGACCTGCACAGCCGCGCGGAGCGCATCAAGAACTTCCCCTACCCGCGCCAGTACGCCATTATCCACACTCTCTTCGTGTGGCTCTTCGCCGCGCTGCTGCCGCTGGGCGTGGTGCGGGAATTCGACAAGCTCAATGAGGTGGTGGGCGGCGCGCTGGCCGGCCACATGGCCTGGCTGGCGATTCCGTTCAGCGTGCTGGTGGCGTGGATGTATGTGGCGCTGGACCAGGTGGGCGAGAGCACCGAGAATCCCTTCGAGGGCGGCGCCAACGACGTGCCGGTCACGCATATCTGCCGCCAGATCGAGGGCGACCTGCGCGAACTGCTGGGCGAGGAAGCGCCGCCGGACGATGGGGTTGCGGCGCGCCACGCCATCATCCTGTGACGCGGCCAGCCAGGGTGGCCTCAGGCAGCGCTGCGGAAGCGTTCGCGGTAGGCGCTGGGCGATTCGGACAGGTTGCGCTGGAAGCACTGCCGCATGCGGCCCTCGTCGCCGAAGCCGCAGTCGCGCGCGATCTGGTCGATATTGCGGCTGGAATCTTCCAGCAGGCGGCGCGCCGCCTCCAGGCGGAACAGCTCCACCGCCTTGGCCGGCGTGCGGCCCGTGGTTTCGCGGTACACGCGCGAGAAATTGCGAGGGCTCATGAGCACGCGCCTGGCCAGTTCGTCCACCGTCAGGCTGGCGTTGCCCAGGTTGTCGGCGATCCACAAGTGCAGCGCTTCGAACTTGTCGCCGTCGCGCAGCTGCGAGTCCAGCAAGGCGCTGAACTGCGCGTGCCCGCCCGGCCGCTTGACGAACACCACCAGCTCACGCGCCACTTCCAGCGCCACGTCGCGCCCGCAGTCCGCTTCCACCAGCGCCAGCGCCAGGTCGATGCCGGCGGTCACACCGGCCGAGGTCCAGATGCCGCCCTGGTGCACGAAGATGGCCTGGCGCTCGATTTCCACCTTGGGATGGAGCTCCTTGAGCCGGTCGCTCAAGGCCCAGTGGGTCGCGGCGCGCTTACCGTCGAGCAAACCTGCTTGCGCCAGCACAAATGCACCGCTGCAGACCGAGGTGGTGCGGCGTGCGGTGCCCGCCGCCGCGCGCAGCCAGTCCACCAGCGGCTGCGCATGTTGCAGCACTTGTTCGATATGGGGCGCGCCGGGGACCACGATGGTGTCCACGTCTTCCGGCCGGAACGCCGACAGGGACTCGGTGAACATGGGCACGCCCTCCAGCGTCGGCACCGCACCGCCCTCCACGCTCACCGTGTGGCGCGCGTAGCCGGGGCGGCCGCGCTGCCGCATCACGCGGTCCGCGCACCAGAACACGGTCTGTGGGCCGGCCATGTCCAGCATGCACAGGCCGGGGAAGGCCACGAATAGCACCAGCGGCCGGCGCGGCGCGCTTGGCAGAAAATCACCGATGTTTGGCATTTACTCGCCACTCCTGCAGGTTTAATCTACTTCCTGTCAATATTGTCTCAGAATAATGCTCTGGAAAACATGAATTCATTCTCCGCAGCAGAATCCGACGCCCTCGCGTCCAGCTTCGCCACCACCTACGCCGGGGTGGTGGCGTTTATCGCCGTGGCCACCGAAGGCAGCTTCGCCAGGGCGGCGGACCGGCTCGGCATCGGCCGTTCGGCGGTGAGCCGCAGCATCCTCAAACTGGAAACCCAGCTCGACACCCGCTTGTTCCTGCGCACCACGCGCAGCACCACGCTCACCAGCGAAGGCCAGTTATTTTACGAGTATTGCAGCCCCGGCGTGGAACGCATCGTGCAGGCCGTGGAAGAAATGCGCGACCTGCGCTCGGGCGCGCCGCGCGGCCAGCTGCGCCTGTGCGCCACGGCCGGCTTCGGACGCAAGGTGGTGGCGCCGCTGCTGAGCGGCTTTCGCGCCCTGTACCCGGACATCACGGTCGATCTTGTATTGGACAGCAACCCCACCGACTTCATCGCCAAGCGCGTCGACGTGGCGTTCCGCAATGGCCGCATGGACGACAGCCAGGTGGTGGCCAAGCAGCTGATCCCGATGCAGCTGCTGGTATGCGCCTCGCCCGCCTACGCCAGGGCGCACGGCCTGCCGGACAGCGTGGACGACATCGCCCGGCACCGCTGCATCACCTACCGCGAGTCCTCGGGCCGGGTGGAGGAATGGGAATTCCGGGTCGGCGGCGTGACGCGCTCGCTGCAGCCCAAGGCTTCCTGCACCTTCAATGACGCCGACCTGGTGCTGCAGGCGGTGCTCAACGGCGAAGGGCTGGCGCAGCTGGCCGGTTACCAGGTCTGCGAGCTGCTGCGCAGCGGCGAGCTGGTGGCGGTGCTGCCGCAATACGCGCCGGACGACCGGGGCCACTATCTGTGCTACCTGAACCGGCGCCACCTGCCCACCCGCAGCCGCGTTTTCATCGACTACATCACGCTGCAGATCCGCTCGCTGGACCTGTACTGCATCGGCAATTTCTCCCCGCCCTGACTGCGCTTGCCAACCCGCGCCATTGGTGCCTGCCGCTCACCACTGTGGAGCCATGCGCAGGCCTACCGGCGCCCCCATGCGCAACCTAAACTGGACCTTGTACCGCGATCTCCGCAACCGGGTCCCTCAGCCGTCCTGAGCGCAACACAAGGAGTTTCATCATGAAAATCGTCGTTATCGGTGGCACCGGCCTGATCGGCAGCAAAACCATCAAGATCCTGCAGCAGCGCGGCCATGAAGCCATCGCCGCTTCGCCCAATTCCGGCGTCAACACCGTCACCGGCGAAGGCCTGGCCGCCGCACTGGCCGGGGCCGACGTGGTGATCGACGTGGCCAATTCACCGTCCTTCGCGGACGACGACGTGCTGGCCTTCTTCACCGCGTCCGGCCGCAACCTGCTCAAGGCGGAAACCGAGGCAGGCGTGAAGCACCATATCGCGCTGTCGGTGGTGGGCACCGATCTGCTGGCCGAAAGCGGCTATTTCCGGGGTAAGATAGCACAGGAAAAATTGATCAAGGAAGCCAAGGTGCCCTACACCATCGTCCATTCGACCCAGTTCTTCGAATTCCTCGGCGGGATCGCGCAATCCGGCGCGGACGGCAATACCGTGCGCCTGTCGCCGGCGCTGGTGCAGCCGATTTCGTCGGACGACGTGGCGCTGGCCATGGCAGATTACGCCACCGCCGCCCCGCTCAACGGCACGGTGGAAATCGCCGGTCCGGAAGCGTTCCCGCTATCCGGGCTGGTGCAGCAATACCTGCAGTCGATCGGTGATCCGCGCAAGGTGGAAGCCGATGCCGGCGCGCGCTACTTCGGCGCGCTGCTGAACGAGCGCACCCTGGTCCCGGCCGGCAAAGCGCGCCTGGGCACGGCCACCATCCAGAGCTGGCTGCAGAAGAAATGAAGCCGCTCGCCCCGCCGCCGCTCTCGCTGCTCGATAAATACGTGGGCCAGGATATCCAGCCCTTGTACACGACGACGGTGCGGGTAACGGGGGGCGAGGCCGAACACGGGCGCGCCTCCGGCGTGGCCCGCTCGGACGACGGCAATCTCGATTTATCGTTGCGCCTGCCGCCCGAACTGGGCGGCCCGGGCGGCGGCACCAATCCCGAACAGCTTTTCGCAGCCGGCTTTGCGGCCTGCTTCCACGGCGTTATCAGCCTGCTGTCGGCCAAGGCCGGCCTGGGCGCGGACGGCGCCTCGGTGGAAGTGTCGGTCTCTTTCGCGCGCGATCCGATGGACGGCATGTATCTGCTCACTTCCGCGCTGACGGTGCGCCTGCCCGGCATGAAACAGGCCGCCGCCGAAGAACTGGTGCGCAACGCCGAGCGCGTTTGCCCCTACGCCAAAATGGCGCGCGAGGGGCTGCTCAGCGTCGTTACGCTGGTGGACTGAGCTGGCCGGCCAGCAGCCCCTGCTCCATCGCGCTCAGCACCACTTGCGTGCGGGTGGACGCCTCGAACTTCTGCATCAGCTGCTTCATGTGGGTTTTCACCGTGCCCACGCCTATGCCCAATTCGCGCGCGATCAGCTTGTCCGGATGGCCGCGCGAGAGGATGGACAGCACGTCGGCCTCGCGCCGCGTCAGCGGCGGGCGGCCCAGCGCGTTGGCCACGCTGCGGCTGGCGGCCGCGCCGAGATAGCGGCAGCCCATGCCGAGCAGGCGCACGCATTCCACCAGTTCGCCGGCATCGGCCTCCTGCAGCAGGTAGCCGTGCACGCCGCTATCCACCGCAAGGCGCACTTCGCCTTCCTTGCCGTGCTGCGTGACCACCAGCAGCCGCCTGGCCCGCTCCGTGCCAGCTCCCCCGCAGTCGCGCGCGGCGCGCAGCGCGGACGCGTAATCGGCAATCACCACGCAGGCCTCATCGCTGCACGGCCACTGCCCCGGCGCGCTCACGTCCAGGCCGGGCTGGCCGGCCAGCATGGCGCCCAGCCCGGCGCAGACGATGGGACAGCTGTGCATCAGGTAAACCCTGGTGCGGTGGGCCGCGGCGCGGCTGGTAAGCAGGCAGATCGGTGCATTCATGATGGGCTCCAGGCAGCAGGCGTGGCACGGAAGGCGGGAAAAACCCGCCATGGCTGTTATTCGAGGTGGGCTTTATCCAGGCCGAAGGCCTTGTCGTACGAGCCGGGCACGAACTTGAAGGCGACGTTGATGCGGTTCCACGCGTTGATGGCCATGATCTCGAAGGTCAGGTCGGACAGCTCCTTTTCGGACAGCTGCGTGCGCACACGCTCGTAGATGTCGTCCGGCACGCCCTGCTCGGGCAGGCGGGTCAGCACTTCGGTCCAGGCCAGCGCGGCGCGTTCGCGCGGAATGAACAGCGTCGATTCACGCCACGCGGCCAGGTGGTGCAGGCGCAGCGGGCGTTCGCCGTGGATGGTGGCCTGCTTGATGTGCATGTCCACGCAAAAACCGCAGCCGTTGATCTGCGAAGCGCGGATCGCCACCAGGTCGAGGATGGATTCTTCGATCGCGCCTTGCTTGATGACGGTGTTGAGCTCCACGAGCTTCTTGAACAGTTCCGGGGATTGCTCCTGGTAGTTGATACGGTGGGTCATGATGATCTCCTGGTTGGTGGGTCCGGTGTCCGCTTGCGGAAGCGCGCGGTACAGAGCCATTCTAGGAGCGCGCCGGGGGCGGCGGTAGGCACATGGCGGGCCGCACGCTGGTGAGCGCCAGGCACCAATCGGATGGCCGCCGCCGGCGATTGGTGCCTGGCGCTCAACACTGTGGCGCCCGGCACGGATCTAGCGCACCGAGCGGCGCAGGCTTAGACTGAGCCGGATAGCGCATATCCACGCGTGCACCGCGCGTTCCAAACCCGGGAGACAACCACTAATGAAGCCGCTCGCGCCGCCGCCGTTATCGCTGCTCGACAAATACGTCGGGCAGGACATCCAGACCCTCTACAGCACGGCAGTGACAGTGACGGGCGGCGAGGCCGGGCACGGGCGCGCCTCCGGCGTGGCGCGTTCGGACGACGGCAACCTGGAGCTGGCGCTGCGCCTGCCGCCGGAACTGGGCGGCCCGGGCGGCGGCACCAATCCGGAGCAGCTGTTCGCGGCCGGCTTCGCGGCCTGCTTCCACGGCGTGCTTTGCCTGCTGGCGGCCAGGGCCGGGCTGGGCGCGGCCGAGTGCTCGGTGGAGGTCTCGGTGTCCTTCGCGCGCGACCCGGTGGACGGCATGTACCTGCTCACCGCGGAGGTGAAGATCCGCCTGCCCGGCTTGCGCCAGGCCACGGCGGAGGAACTGGTGCGCAACGCCGAACGGGTCTGCCCCTACGCCAAGATGGCGCGCGAGGGGCTGCTGAACGTGATCACGCTGGCGACATAGGCCACTGCGCCCGCGCTAAGCCGCCAGCAGGCCGCGCTCGAACGCCGCCAGCACCACCTGGGTGCGGCAGGCGGCGTCGAACTTGTGCATCAGCTGCTTCATATGGGTCTTGACGGTGCCGAGGCCGATGCCCAGTTCGCGCGCGATGGCCTTGTCCGGACAGCCGCGCGCCAGGATGTGCAGCACCTCCTCTTCGCGCGGCGTGAGCTGCTGGCGGCCCAGCGAACTCACCACGCCCAGCCTGGCCGCTGCGCACAGGTAGCGCGTACCCTGGGCCACCGCGTGTACACCGGCCACCACGTCCGCCGCCGCGCATTCCTGCACCAGGTAGCCCAGCACGCCGCCCTCCATCGCGCGCAGCACCTGGCATTCCTTGCGCAGCGACGTAAACACCATCAGCCGCGCCAGCCGCTCCTTCTGCCGCGCCGCCTGCATCACCGCCGCGTAGTCGGCAATCACCACGCCTTCCGCGGCAGGCGCCGGCCATTCCCCCGGCGCGCTCACGTCCAGGCCGGGCTGGCCGGACAGGATGGCGCTCAGGCCGGCCTTGACGATGGGGCAGTCGTGCAGCAGGTAGACCTTGATGGCGCTCATACCACCCCCGCCACGTAGACTGGATGGGCAGCGGCGCGCGGGCGCCGGGGGGCGCCGGCGCGCCGCACCGGCCAGCCCGGGGCTGCTGCGGCGGGCGCCGGCTCCAGCGCCATGTCGATCACGCCTTCGCTGGCATCCTGCTGCGTGTCGCGCAGGCGGAACACGTCCACGCTGCGGGTGAGGCGCTGCGCCTGTTCGCCCAGCGACACCAAGGCCGCCAGCGACTGCTCCACCAGCGCAGCGTTCTGCTGGGTGGCGCCGTCCAGCTCGGACAGCGTGTGGTTCACCTGCTGCAACCCGATGCTCTGCTCGCGGTTGCCCGCGCTGATTTCGGCCACCAGCCCGGCCACGCGGCGCACGCCGCCCGTCACCCCGGCGATGGTGGCGCCGGCGCCGTGCACCACGCGGCTGCCCTCGCCCACCTGCTCGATGGATGCGGCGATCAGCTGCTTGATCTCGCGCGCCGACTGCGCGCTGCGCTGCGCCAGGCTGCGCACCTCGCCCGCCACCACGGCGAAGCCGCGTCCCTGCTCGCCGGCCCGTGCCGCTTCCACCGCCGCGTTCAGCGCCAGCAGGTTGGTCTGGAAGGCGATGCCGTCCATGACGCCGACGATGTCGCCGATGCGGCGCGAGGATGCATCGATGCCGTCCATGGTGGCCAGCATGGCGCCCACCGCCTCTTCCGCGCTATGCGCTTGGGCAGCGGTGCGCTCCATCAGGCTGTGCGCCTGGGCCGCCTTGTCGGCATTGTGGCCGACCGTGACGGTGAGCTGTTCCATGGTGGCGGCGGTTTCCTCCAGCGAGGCGGCCTGGCGCTCGGTGCGGCTGGCCAGGTCGGCGTTGCCGGCACTGATCTGCTCGGACGCGGCGGCGACGGTATCGGCGCCGCTGCGCACCTGGCCCACCATCTGCCGCAGGCGCTGGTTCATGCCGTTCAGCGCGCGCAGCAGTTCGCCGGTTTCATCGCGCCAGCCGCTCACGGCCACCGTACGCAAGTCGCCGCCGGCGACGCGCCGGGCGATATCGACCGCCTGGCGCAATGGCTGCGAAATCAGCCGCGCCACCCAGGCCGCCAGCAGCATGCCGAGGACCACGGTGGCCGCGATCAGGCCGCTGATCATGGTGCGCGACTTGGCGTAGGCGGCGGCGGCCGATGCCGCCGCCGCCTCGCTGCCCGCTTCGCCGGCTGCCACCAGCCCCGCCACCAGCCCGGATGCCTCGAAGTTGTATTTGCGCGAGTCGCCGCGCAGCACCGCCAGTGCGGCGGCACGGTTGCCGCTGCGGTTCAGCGCCACCACCTGGCGCGCGGCGGCGCGGTAGGAATCCAGCGCGGCTCGGAATTGCTGGAAGCCGGCCTGTTCGGCGTCCGACTTGGGCGCTTGCGCGTAGGACTCCACTGCGGCCAGCAGCTGCGCCATTTCATTGCTCATCTGCGTTTCGTAATAATCGAATTCGCCGGCCTGGGTGGACAGCGCATGCTGCAGCTCGTAGGTGCGGAAGCGCAGCAGGTCGGCCTTGATCAGCAGCACATTGCGCACCGCCGGCGCCCAGCGCTGCATAATCTCGCTGTTGACACGGTTCAGGTGCTGCAGCTGCAGGAAGCAAAACACGCCCAGCGCCACGGTAAGCGCCAGCACGGCGGCAATGGCGGCGATCAGCTTTTGCGCAATCTTCAGGTGGTAGAACCAGTTCATGTCAGTCTCCGGTTGGTGGCGGGGTTATTGTCGTCAGGCTGCGCGCAGCTGCATGCTGCCGTGCAGGAAATTCAATGCGGCCTTGGCGGGCAAAGGGCGGCTGTAGTGGTAGCCCTGGATTTCGTCGCACTGCCAGCCGTGCAGCAGCGCGCGCTGGGCTTCGGTTTCCACGCCCTCGGCGATCACCGTCATGCCCAGGCTGTGGCCCAGCCCGATGGTGGCCTGCACGATGGCGCTTTGCTCCTTCACCGTGCCCATGTCGCGCACGAAGGACTGGTCGATTTTCAGCTTGTCGATCGGGAAGCGGCTCAGGTAGGCCAGGCTGGAAAAGCCGGTGCCGAAGTCGTCGATCGACAGCCGCAAGCCCAGCGCGCGCAGGCGCTGCAGCAGCACGATGGCGCTCTCGGCGTTCTCCATCATCACGCCTTCGGTGATTTCCAGTTCAATGCAGGACGGATCGATGTGGGTGGCGGCCAGCAGTGCCTCGATGTGCGGCAGGAAGCCCGGCGCGGCGAACTGGCGCGGCGAGATATTGACGGCAATGACCAGGCGCCGGCCGCTGTCGGCCTGCCACACGCTAAGCTGGCGGCACACTTCCTCCAGCACCCATTCGCCGATGGAGACGATCAGGCCCGATTCCTCGGCCAGCGGTATGAAATGGCCCGGCGCCACCAGGTCGCCGCCACGGCGCCAGCGTATCAGCGCCTCGAAGCCGATCAAGCCGCCGTGCGACAGCGATTGCTGCGGCTGATAGTGCAGCTCCAGCTCCCCGCGCTCGACCGCACGGCGCAGCTGCGCTTCCAGGTCCAGCCGCTGGCCGGCCTGTGCGTTCAGGCTCTCGGAATAGCGCACCAGCGTGTCGCCGCCGGCCTGGCGCGCGGCCTGCAGGGCGGCGTCGGCGTTGCGCAGCAAGACGTCCGGCTCGGCGCCGTCTTGCGGGTAGCACACCGCGCCCAGGCTCAAGGTGGTAAACACTTCATGGCTTTCGCATACATACGGCTGGCCGGCCCTGGCGCGCAGGGCGCCGATGGCGGTATCGAACTCCGGGCTATCGCGGCGGCCCTGGTACAGGATGGCGAAGTTGGCGCCGTCCAGCCGGTACACTTCGCCGCCGCATTCCTCGGCCGCATGCTGGATGCGCCGGGCCAGGCCGATGATCATGCGGTCGCCGAAGCCGTGGCCGTAGCCGCCCACGATGCGCGAGAAGCGGTCTATGGTGCCCAGCACCACGGTGTGCGGCCGCGCGGGAAGGCTGCGCAGGCGCGCCTCGAAGGAGCGGCGGTGGGCCAGCCCGGTCAGCGGATCATGCCCGGCCTGGTACGCCAGTTGCTGCTCGACCCGGAAGCGGGCCTGCACGTGGTACAGCAGGAAGGCGCCGGTCAGCAGCGCCACCACGTCGAACAGGTGCACCAGCCGCGTCATGCCGGCGCCGGTGGAGCGTTCGATCAGGACCGACAGCGCCACGCTGGCGGCGATCAGGCATACCAGCAGCGCGTAGGCGGTGCGGCGCGAATTCCAGGCTGTACTCATGTCTGCTCCCTAAATGGTGGATGAAGCGGATGGCTCTGAAGACGAAGGAGGAATCGTTGCGGCGCAAGCCTGGCTGACGCATCGCATCAACTCGTCGCCCTGGAAAGGTTTGCTGAGAAAGGCCGCCGCCCCGCCCTGCTGCGCGCGCTGGCGCACTGCAGGCTCGGGGAAGGCGGTCAGGACGATCAACGGCACCGTGCAGCCCTGGCGGCGCAGATGCTCAAGCAGCTCAATGCCGCTCATGCCCGGCATTTGCAGGTCGCTGATGATGCATTGGCTGTTGTGTTGCGCGCCGGCGGCCAGCAGGCTCTCGGCGCAATCGAATTCAGCGGCGGCGTAGCCGTAGGAACGCAGCAGGCTGCTGACGGCGCCGCGCACGTCGTCGTGGTCATCGACGATGGCGACGCGGCAAGGGCCCTGCGTTGGACTGGAACTGGTAAAACTGGACACGGCGTACTCCCTGAAACATCATGGGAGCACGATACAGGCGGCGCCGCGGCGGCGAAATCATACATGGGTATAGTACGGCTATACCCTTGGCTGGTTCAGCCCGGGCGCGCCGTGTCGATGCCGAGCGCTTCGGCCATGCGCACCAGGTCGGCGAAGGTGCGCGCCTGCATCTTGCGCATGGCGTTGCCACGGTGGATCTTGACGGTCACCTCGCTGGTGCCCACCTGTGCGGCAATCTGCTTGTTCATCAGGCCGCTGGCCGCCAGCGCCATGATCTCCCGCTCGCGCGGGGTGAGCGACTGGTAGCAGGCCTGCAAGGCTTGCTGCGCCTGGCCGGCCTCGCGCCGGGCGCGGTCCGCCTCCAGCGCCGCGTTGACCGCGTCGATCAGGTCCTGGTCGCGGAACGGCTTGGCCAGGAAGTCGAGCGCGCCAGCCTTCATGGCGCGCACAGACATCGGGATGTCGCCGTGGCCGGTCATGAAGACCACGGGCAAGGCCACGCCGTCGCGATTGAGCTCTGCCTGGAAATCCAGCCCGCTGATGCCCTGCAGCCGCACGTCGAGCAGCAGGCAGCTGGCCGCTTCCTCGCGCCGGTGCGCCAGGAACTGCGGCACGGAGCCGAAATCGGCCACACGCAGGCCAACCGAGCGCAGCAGGCTGGAAATGGCCGCGCGCAGCGGCGCGTCGTCGTCCACGATATAGACGATCATGGCGCCCCCTCCGGCATATTGCGCCGCAGGGCGGGCAAGGAAAACAGCAGCACGGCGCCCCCGGCCTGCGCGCCGGCCCAAATGCGCCCGCCGTGCGTTTCGATAATGGAGCGGCAGATCGGCAGGCCCATGCCCATGCCGTCTTCCTTGGTGCTGAAGAAGGCATCGAACAGCTTGGGCAAGTGGTCGGCGGGAATGCCGGGACCGGTGTCGGCCACGCTGCACGTCACCCCGCCCTCGTCGCAGCTGCGGGTGCGCAGTGTCAGCACAGCCTGCCCGGGTGCGCAGTGCTGCATGGCCTGCATGGCGTTCATCAGCAGATTGATCAGCACCTGCTGCAGCTGCACGCGGTCGCCGCAGACCTGCGGCAGGCCGGGCGCCAGGTCCAGCTTGAGCGTCACCTGGTGGCTGGCCAGTTCGCGCCGCACCAGGCCGGCCGCTTCCAGCGCCACGTCGTTCAGCGCCAGCGGCAGGTGGCGCGGGTCGCTGCGGCGCGCCAGCGCGCGAATGCGGCGTATCACTTCGCTGGCGCGTCCGGCCGCCTCCAGCAGGCTGCCGATGGCGGCGCGCGCCTCGCCCAGCTCCGGCTGCGGGCGGTTCAGCCAGCGCAGGCTGGCCTCGCCGTTGGTGGCGATGGCGGCCAGCGGCTGGTTCACTTCATGCGCGATGGAGGCCGCCAGCTCGCCCAGCATGGTCACCCGGGTGACATGGGCCAGCTGCGCCTGCGAGCGGTGCAGCGCCTCTTCGCGCGCGATCAACGCATTGGTGGCGGCCTGCCAGCGCAGCGCCAGCCAGGCGGTGATGCCGATCGCCGCCAGGCTCACCACCATGCGGCCGGAGGCCGGGCCGGAGAATGTGGCCGCATGCGACAGCGCGTAGGCCAGCAGCGTGAGGCACAGGCACACCGCGCTGGTCAGCATCACGCCGCTCCTGCGCCACACGCTGGCCGACAGCAGCACCACCACCACGTACATGACGGCGATCGCCACGTCCAGCGGCGTGAACGCATCAACAGCGAATATGGTCAGCGTCAGGCCGACCAGCAAAATCGACAGCAAAGGGCTGCCTTGAACCCGGACCATGCACTGCCCTTCTTCAAACGGAGTGGTATGGCCATATTATAGTGCGGCCGCGCGTGCGGGAAACCCACACCAAAGTATGATGCGGCGGCGGCCAGGGTCTCTCCCTTAGTCCAGATGGACGGGCTTTCGTGCGCTGCGCAGAATGGCGGCTCCACTCAACCAATGGGAGCAACCATGACCACCACCCGCACTATCAACACCGTTACCACCCGCGACGGCACGCTGATCAACTTTAAAGACTGGGGCCATGGCCCGGCCGTGGTGTTCAGCCACGGCTGGCCGCTGCAGGGCGACGCCTGGGAAGACCAGATGATGTTCCTGGCAGAACACGGCTACCGTGTTATCGCACACGACCGCCGCGGCCACGGCCTGTCGAGCAAGCCATGGCATGGCAACGACATGGACACCTATGCCGACGACCTGGCCACGCTGATCGAGGCGCTGGACCTGAACGGCGCCACGCTGGTGGGCCATTCCACCGGCGGCGGCGAAGTGGCGCGCTACATAGGCCGCCACGGCACCGGCCGCGTGGCGCGCGCGGTGCTGGTGGGCGCGGTCACGCCGCAGATGCTGGTGGGCCCGGCCAACCCGAACGGCGTGCCGATGGAAGTGTTCGACGGCATCCGCAGCGCGGTGCAAGCGGACCGCTCGCAGTTCTTCAAGGACCTCACCACCGCCTTCTACGGATTCAACCGCGAAGGCACCAGGGATTCGCAAGGCCTGCGCGACACCTTCTGGCTGCAGGGCATGCAGTGCAGCATCCGCAGCGCCTACGCCTGCATCAAGCAATTCTCTGAGACCGACTTCACGGAAGACCTGAAGAAGATGACGGTGCCGACCCTGGTGATCCACGGCGACGACGACCAGATCGTGCCGATCGCCGCCACCGCCCGCCGCGCCGTGGAACTGCTGCCGCAAGGTACGCTGAGCGTGTACGAAGGCGCGCCGCACGGCCTGCCGTCCACCCACAAGGACAAGCTCAACGCCGAGCTGCTGGCCTTCCTGCGTTCCTGATCTTGCGCACCATGGCCGCGACCAACACCAGGTTCACCTTCCCGCTGCTGGCCGCCGCCATGCTGCAATTCGCACTGCCGCTTGCATCGCTGGCCCCGCCCGCGCAAGCGGCGGCGCCGCAGGTGCGCAGCCAGGCGCCCGGCTACTACCGCATGCTGCTGGGCCAGTTCGAGATTACCGTGCTGTCGGACGGCACGCACGCCTTCCCCATCGACACGGTGATGAACAACATCACGCCGGCGCAGGCCGGGCGCGACCTGGACGATGCAGGCCTGGCGCAGCCGGTGCAGGGTTCCATCAACGCCTTCCTCGTCAACACCGGCCAGCGCCTGATCCTGATCGACGCCGGTGCAGGCGCCCTGTATGGCGACTGCTGCGGCAGGCTGCTGCAGCACCTGCGCGCGGCCGGCTACCAGCCGGAGCAAGTCGACACGGTGCTGCTCACCCACCTGCACAAGGACCACGCCGGCGGCATCATGCGCCAGGGCATGGCGGCGTTTCCGAACGCCGTGCTGCGCATGGCGCAAGGCGAAGCGGACTACTGGCTGAGCAAGGCCGCCCAGGACGCCGCGCCGGAGTTCCTGCGCAGCTTCTTCGACAGCGCGCGGGTTTCGGTGGCGCCCTACCAGGCTGCCGGCCGCTTGCGGCCCTACGCCGAATACGGCCAGCTCGAGCCCGGCATCAAGGCCCTGCCGGCGCCGGGGCACACGCCCGGACACGCGGCCTATCTGGTGGAAAGCCAGGGCCGCCAATTGCTGGTGTGGGGAGATATCGTGCATGTGGCGCCGCTGCAGTTTCCGCACCCTGAGGCCACCGTCAAATACGACAGCGACGCCGCAGGCGCGCAGCAGCAACGCCGCCAATTGCTGGAGATGGCAGCCAGCGGCCACATGGTGGTGGGTGCCGCCCACATCGCCTTCCCGGGCCTGGGCCGGATCGGTACGGCCAGCGGAGGGACCGGCTACCGCTGGCTGCCGGTGAACTATGAAGGCACGCCGGGACAAGACTAGCCGGTCCCGGCGCGCCGGCTTCAGGAGGCCAGGTCGGCCGGCACCTTGCCACCGTTGGCGGCCAGTTTCGCCATTACCTGCTTGTGCAGCCAGATATTCATGGCCGCCGAATCGCCGGTGTCGCCGCTGTAGTGCAGCTCCTTGGCCAGCTCCTTGCGCGCATCCAGGCTGCTATCGAGTTGCAGCAGCTTGAGCAGATCGACGATGGAGGTACGCCAGTTCAGCGGCTGGCCGGCGCTCTGCGCCTTCTGGTCCAGGATGGCTACCACGTCCACTTCGGGCATGGCGGCGGGCGCAGCCGCCGGGGCCGGAGCCGATGCGGGCGCGGCCGGCGCCGCCGGCGCCGCAGGAGCGCTCGCCTGCGTCACCGCAGGATGCGAGCCGGGGAAGATCTTGCTGAAGATATTACTCAGGATACCCATGGTATAACCCTTCCAAAGTGGTGCAACGTCGACGAAGCGTCCGCTACGGGTCTGTACGGGTGCTGCACGGGTTCTGCCTGGACTCAGCGCCCATTCGGAGTCTGGCCTGCGGCGCTGCTGGTCAGCGTCGCCTTGCCCCCCTCCAGACCATCGCTGGACGCGCTGACGGTGATAGTACCGGACTGCCCCGCCTTCGTGCGCACGATAGCCAGCGCCAGGCCGTTGAACGCCGCCCGCTCGGGCGACTGGAAAGACACCAGGCTGGTGGCGTCGCCGTTGTCGGTGGCGACCAGCTCGCCCGGGCCGCTGACGGTGAAGCGCACCGCGTTGCTGCTGCGCGGCACCGGCCGGCCCTGCTTGTCGGTGATGGCCACCGTGACAAACGACAGGTCCGCGCCGTCGGCCCGCAGCGCGCTGCGGTCCGCCGTCAGCGCCAGCCTGGCCGCCTTGCCCGCCGTCTTCACAGTGTCCTCCGCCCACGGCTTGCCCTGTTTGTACACCACCGCCTTCAGCGTGCCGGGCTGGTACACCACCTCGTCCCAGCGCAGGCGGTAATCGCGCGCGCCGCGCTGCTTGCGGCCCAGCGATTTCCCGTTCAGGAACAGCTCAGCCTCATCGCCCGAGGTGTACAGGTGCACCGGCGTGACCCGCCCCACCCGCTCCGGCCAGTTCCAGTGCGGCAGCAGGTGCGCCATCGGCAGATCCGGACGCCAGCGCGCCTGGTACAGATAGAAGCGGTCCTTCTTGAAGCCCGCCAGGTCGACGATGCCGAAGTAGGAACTGCGCGACGGCACCTTGACCTTGCTCAGCGCCGCCAGTTCCTGCTCGGCGCGCGCGCGGGCGGCCGGGTCGGTGAAATTCAGCACGTTGGTGCTGTCGGCGTTGTACGGCGTCGGTTCGCCCAGGTAGTCGAAACCGGTCCAGACGAATTCGCCGGCCACGAAGGGATTGTCGTCCAGCCCCTTGAATTCCAGCTCCGGCGCGGAGGCCCAGCGCGGCGCCGACAGGTCGTAGCTGCTGACCTGGAAATTGGCCATGCCCTGCGACTTGTCGTCGCTGACCGGGAAGAAGTACTCGCCGCGCGAGCTGACCGTGGACGCGGTCTCGCTGCCGATCACCGGGATGTGGGGTGCGCTGTTGTGGAACGTCGGGTACTCCCACGGCTTGTAGTTGAAACCCACCACGTCCACCGCTGTCTGGAAGCCGTTGTAGCCGGAGACGACGTGGTTGAAGCCGGCCGTGGTCAGGCGCGTGCGGTCCTCGCTGCGCACGATGTCGGACAGGTGCGCAGCCACCTTCCACCCTTCCGGTTCGCCCTGCTCGCGGATCTCGTTGCCGATGCTCCACATGATGATGCTGGGGTGGTTGCGGTCGCGCCGCACCATGGCGCGCAAGTCCTTCTCGTGCCACTCGTCATACAGGAGGCCGTAGTCGTTCTTCTTTTTCCCCAGCCGCCAGGCGTCGAATGCCTCTTCCACGATCAGGAAGCCCATGCGGTCTGCCAGGTCCAGCAGCTCCGGCGCGGGCGGGTTATGCGTGGTGCGGATGGCGTTGGCGCCCATGTCGCGCAGGATCTCGAGCTGGCGTTCCAGCGCGCGCACATTGAGCGCCGCGCCCAGCGCGCCCAGGTCGTGGTGCATGCACACGCCCTGTATCACCACCCGTTCGCCGTTCAGCAGAAAGCCGCGCTGCGCGTCGAAGGCCACGGTGCGGATGCCAAAGGGGGTTTCCACCTGGTCCACCACCTTGCCTTGGCCGGACACCGTGGTCACCGCCACGTAGCGCTGCGGCGACTTCGGGCTCCAGAATTTGGGCTGGCTCACCTGCAGTGACTGCGCCAGCAGGATCTGGCGCCCCGCGCCCACTTTGGCCAGCGCCGACGGGCTGCTTTGCGCCAGCGCGGCGCCGGTGCGGCGGCCCGCCGCGTCCAGCGCGTAGATCGCGGTGGATACCTGCGCTGCCGTGGCGCCGCCGTTGTTCTCCAGCGTGACTTGCACGTCAACCGTGGCGGCATCGGCCTTGACGATGGGGGTGGTAACGAAGGTGCCGTTGTGCGCCACGTGCAACGGCGCGGCCTTCACCAGCCACACGTTGCGGTAGATGCCGCCGCCGGGATACCAGCGCGAAGACTCGGGCGGGTTGTCGATGCGCACCGCCAGCACGTTCTCGGCGCCGGGTTTCAGGTGCTTGCTCAGGTCCACGCGGAAGGAGCTGTAGCCATAAGGCCAGCCGCCCACCTGCTGGCCGTTGAGCCACACGGTGGCGTGCGACATGGCGCCGTCGATGTCGAGATAGACCTGCTTGCCGGCGTCGCCCGCCGGGGCGGTGAAGGTCTTGCGGTACCAGGCCACGCCCCACCACGGCAATTTGCCGGTCTCGCCCTCATACTCCTGCCTGAACGGGCCTTCGATGCCGAAATCGTGCGGCAGGTCCAGCTTGCGCCAGGCTTTGTCGTCCAGTCCGGCCGCCGCAGCGGCGCCGGGCGCGCCGGCCGGCTCGCCCTTCATGAAGCGCCAGTCGGCATTGAAGGAGATGCGTTCGGCGGCATGGGCGGAGACACTCATGCCCACGCCGGCGGCGAGCAGCAGGTGGGGTAACAGGCGCATGTTGGGCGTATAAATGAGCAGATCGGGCGCCTAGTATCGACTTGAAAAGCTTTACTGATCAATACCGAAATTCGTATAGCAAAAGCGAAAAAAGGACTACCTACGGCGCTTCGACCGCAGTCAGGCTGAACACCTCTGCGCTGGAGAGGATGTCGTTCGCGTCCAGCCCGCCCAGCAACAAGAGCCGGCCGCCCGGCAGCAGCGTGGCCGAGTGGCTGAAGCGCTTGCGCAGCGCCGCCTTGGCAGGAGACCAGCGGTCGCTGGCGTAGTCGTACAGTTCGGCCGTGGGGAGCGCGCCGCTGGCTACCACGCCGCCTTCGGCCAGCAGCCGGCCGCTGGGCAGCAAGGTGGCGGTATGCAAATGGCGCGCGGCGGCCATCGGCGCGGCCGGCATCCATTTGTGCTGCTGCGCGTCGTATAGTTCCGAGCTGGCCAGCGAACGGTTGGAACCGAAGCCGCCCGTCACCAGCACTTTTCCGTTCGGCAGCAGGTTGGCCGTGTGCGACCAGCGCGGCTCGCGCAGCACGCCGCCGGCCGACCAGCTGTCGCTGGCGGGGTCGTACAGTTCGCTGTCCGACAAGCCGCCGAACTCCCCTGCCCCCGCGCTCAGCAGCACCTTGCCGTTGGCCAGCAGCGTGGCCGCGTGCAACTGGCGCGCGCTGCGCATGGGTGCGGCCTTGGTCCAGCTTTGCGACCGCGGGTCGTAGATGACGGCGGTGGCCAGCGCCACCGTGTCTTCGTATTCGTCGTCGTCCGGATAGCCGTGGCCGCCGGCGATGAAGACGCGGCCGTCGCGCAGCAAGGTCGCGGTATGGGCGGCGCGCAACGCTTCGCTCATCGGGCCGAGCGCAAACCAGGTGTTCGCGCCCGGGTCGTAGACCTCGGCGTTGTTGCGGAAGGTAGTGCGGTCCACGCCGCCGGTCACCAGCACATTGCCGTTGGCGAGCAAGGTGGCGGCGTGCTGCGAACGCGCCACCGTCATGGTTTCCGCCTCGGTCCACTTGTCGGTCTTGGGGTCGTAGATTTCGGCGTGTGTCGTGGCGGCGCCGTCGCGGCCGATGCCGCCGGCGACCAGCACCGTGCCGTCGGGCAGCACGGTGGCTGTGTGGCCCTGGCGCGCGACCAGCATGGGCGCCGCTTCGCCATTGCGCAAGGCGGCGGGCGCGGCGGCCACCTCGGCTGGCGCGGCAAGCACGCCAAGCACGGCAACGCACAGCAAGGCAGCGCACGGCAGCGCGGCATGGCGGGTGAATCTCTTGAGGATAGAAGTCATGGCGGGGATGGGGCGGAGTGTGGGGTTGATGCCTTGCTGCATGGCGCCCGGCGCGTGGCCGGGCGCCCGCTACATTACTGCTTGCGCCGGCGGCGGACGGCACCCAGCAGCGCCAGGCCGCTCATGAACAGCAGCAGCGCTTGCGGTTCCGGTACGGCGCTAACGGCGGCGCCCCCCAGGTCCGCCGCCACCGCGTTGCCGAAAGCGTCGGCCAGCACCACCCCGTCCAGCGACAGCGCGCTGCTGCCGGCCGCCACGGCGGTGAAGTACAGCGTGGCGAGGGTGAATGAATCCTGCTGCAAGGCCAGGTCGGACAGCAGCGAGATCTCGGCCAGGTTGAACACGCCGCCAGCGCCCTTGCCCAGGCTGACGTCCAGCGCTTCGAAAGCGGACAGGTCGCCCAGCGCCGCGCCCAGGGTATAGCCGGTCAGGCTTAGTACACCGGAATTGAACAGCACGTTGAAGTCGAACGCGCCCAGGTCAGCACCGGCGGCCAGGTCCGAGATGCGCACGTCCACGGCTACGCTGGCCCCCACGGCGACGCTGCCTGCGGCAGGGGAAAAGCCAAGCGTGGTGGCCACGGCTGGATTGGCGGCGGCGAGCACGCCGGCGGCCAGCAGGGTTGAGGTGATGGCCTTGCGGGCGTGTTTGGCGGCGTGCTTGCAAATCAGCTTGAACATGGTGGCTCCTTGGGATTAGTTGGCGATGGCGCAGTTGACGCTGGTGCAGATGCTGGCCAGCTTGCGGGCGTCCAGCGCGGTGATCTTGCCGTCGTTGTCGAGGTCGGCGGCAGGCAGTTCGGACGCGTCGCGGTTGGCCTTTTGCGTCAACAGGGCCACATCGCGGCTGTCCACCACGCCGTCGCCATTCAGGTCGCCGTTGTTGGTTTGCGCCACAGCAAACTCGCCGCCACGGTTGACCACTGCCCACGCGGTGCGGGTGGCCGGATCGACGCCGTACGTGCCCAGCGCGTAGCCGCTCTTCCATGGGCCGACCACGAACTTGGCGCTGCCGCCGATGTTGCGTGCCGCCGCCTGTTCCCAGGCGCTGCCGTTGAACGGACGGGCCACCAGCGCCAGCGGACCGCGCGCATTGGCGTCGTAGCTCAGCGACAGCGTGTAGACGTCGGCCTCTTCGCTGCCGATGGCGTTTTCCATGCCCCACAGGGTCAGCGCGTCGCTTTTCAGCCTGGCGGCGCCGTTGGCGTCGATCTCGGCGCGGGCCGACCAGCCGGTGTTGACGTCCTGGATCGCAACGCGGCCGTCATACAGCGTGGTGGAAACGGCGTTGGCGCCGTCCACGATCGCCATTTTCGTGCCGCCCCAGTTGCCGCCCGCCGGCGCCGCGTCGGCGATGGCAGCGAAGCTGGCGCCCGGCTGGACGATGAACTCCTTGCCATTCAGGCTGTAGCCGTAGCTCTCGCGCTTGAAGAAGGTCAACGCCGGGGTGCGGGTCAGGTCGCAATCGCGGCCTGCGCCCAGCGAGCCGCCGCAGCCGTTGTCGGACGCGTAGTGGTCCACCGTCAGGCGCGGACCGTCCACGGTAAAGATATAGTAGCCAATGCTGAACAGCTCCTGCGCAATCGGCATTTCCTGGCGGTTGGCGGCGTTGTACACCTGGTCCTTCGACGGCACCGACGGCACGTAGAACTTGTAGCTGTCCGACGAGTGGATGATGTTTTGCACGGTGGCGGCCCCGTCCGGGCTCTTGACGATGGAACGGTGGTGCATATGGTCGTGGCCGCCCAGGAAGTAGCGTACCTTGTTGCGCGCCATGGCGCCGATCAGCGCGTTGCGCTGCGCGGCGTTGGCCGACGGGTCCGCGCCCAGCAGCACGTCGGTATGATTCTGGCCCACCAGTTCCTTGTGCGCGAAGACGAAGCCGTGGCTGTCGGCCGGCTTGCCGTCGAGCTGCTGGCCGATCCAGCCGACCTGGTCCAGCGCGGCCGAATTGACCGTAGGCGTGCTGCCTGCGGTGCGGGTGTACTGGTCCACTGCGATGAAGCGGGTGTTGCCGTAGTCAAACGAGTAAGTCAGGCCGGTCAGGCCCACCGGGCTTGCCGGGCTGGCGTGGTTGACGGCGCCGGCCACGTTGGCGCCCTGGCCCTGCGTTTGCGGGAAGTTGGCCTTGAAGCGATTGGCGGCGTTGGCCGATGGCTCATGGTTGCCGCGCACCGGATAGAAGCCGATGCGATTGTTGTACAGGGTCTGGGCGGCCACGTTCCAGGTATCGAGCCCGCCGGTGCTACCGTTGTCGGTGAGGTCGCCCACCTGCACCACGAACTTCACCTGCTGCTCGACGAACTTGGGCAGGATCTGGTTGATGATGCCCAGCGCAACGGTGTTCGGGTTGTTGCCTGCGTCGTTGCTGGTCCATTGGGTGTCGGCCATGACGCCGAATTTGAACGGCTCTGCTTGCGCCATGGCGGCGCTCATGCCCAGGGCGGCCAGCAGCAGGTGGTGTTTCAGTTTGAATGGGATATGCATAGTCGGCTTCCGTGTCGGAGTGGGTGTCGCTGCGCAGGCCGCAGCTCAGCCGAGGATGGTAGATTGCAAGTGTGTCAACGTGATGTCATCATTGACACTGAAAATAGGCCGAACGGCTTACGCGTCCAGCGCATTGCCCGTGGCTGCCCCGGCTCAGGGCTGGACCAGCATGGCGTGCCGCAGCGGAACCGCAACGCCCATGTCCCTGCCTGCTCCATCCAGCGCGCGGGCCGAAACGACCTGGATGTGCGCGGCCTGCGCGGCGCCCACGGCGCGGAGCGTAATGGTGGCAAGCAGCCCGTTTGCGGACGGGAATGGCGCTCCCCCCCGGCGCGCCGCTTCCAGTGCGATGGTTCCCTGCGGATCGACGCGGCTGCTGAAACCGGATTGCGGCCCCCAGTAGCCGCCCGCCTCCACCCGCACCACTTCGAATGCCTGGCCGTCGAAGCTGACAGTGAGCGGCATGGCGTCCACCGGCCGGTCCGAGCGCAGGAACAGCTGCACCGTGAAGTTGCTGCCGACGCGCGAGCGCGGGCGGATTTTCCAGTCCAGCAGCGTGCCGGCGCTGCGCCCGGCATGCGTTGCGCGTGTTGCGTCGGCGGCAAGCGCCGCCCCGGCCGGCGCAAGGGCAGGCTGCATGCGGGCACGCTGCTCGCCTACGTCCGCTTCGTCCTTGATCACCTCTATCAGCATGGACGAATTGCCGAAGACGACCGTGGGCGTATCGTCGGTTACTGCGGCGTGCACCACGCGCACGCGGCCATCCTGCAACGGCAGCATCTCGAGGCTGTTCGCGCGCAGCGCATGGTACAAGGCAGATTCCGCCTCGGCCTCCTTCAGCAAGAGCGACATGCGGCGGTCGGTGCGCACGCCGCCGGCGTAGTCGAACGCAAGGCCGCAAGCCTGGCCCAACTGGTCGAAAGCCTGCTGCAAGCTCACGTTGTACAGTTCCAGCGTCAAGGGCTTGGCCGCCCCGGCGGCGCCGCCTGTGGCCGGTGCCAGGGTGAGCGCCAGAGCCAGCGCCCAAGCCGGCAACCCCGCGGCCTCTTCCCGCATCATGCAGCCGCCGCGATCAACGCCAGCGCGGCGGCGCGCGCCAGCGCCTGGACGCGGTTCTGAACATTGAGCTTGCGGTAGATATTGTAGACATGCTTCTTTACCGTGTGCGCGCTGATTCCCAGCGCCTGGCCGATCTGCGCGTTGATCTTCCCCTCCTGCAGCCGGCGCAGGATTTCCAGTTCGCGCCCGGTGAGCGGCTCGGCCAGCGCCAGCGGCAGCGCCTGTGCTTGCACGGCCGGACGCGGCGCCCCGTGGGCCGCCTGCCGCTGCCACGCCAGATGCAGGCAGGGCAGCAGCAGCTCGATAAAGTACTTGTGCCGCGCCCGGTCCCGGTCCGGCATGCCGAACAGGACGAACAGGCTCTCGCCGCATTGCAGCTTGCCCGCGCCATGCAGCAACAGGCCGCCCGGCACCAGCGCCGCGATCTCGCGGCACGCCTCAGCCAGCGCTGCCGGGCCGCCTGCGCCCTCCGCCACCGCGCACGGCAAACTGTAGTGCCGCTGGCAGACGGCGCCCAGCCGCGCCGCCAATGCACACAAAGGCTCATCCAGTGCAGCATGGGCGATATGTCCATGCAGGCACTGCGCGTCCCGCAGCGCACCGCGCGCATCGAACTGCATGCACACCATGGCCTGGTGCGGCAGCAGCGTTTGCAGCAGGCCCTGCGACCATGACGACAGCCCTGCCCGCGTGCGCACCGTGGCGGCGCGCTCGATGATGCGCACCAGGTATTCCAATTCGTACGCCGACGGCGTGACGATGTCGTCCATGCTGAAATGCGCGGACCGGCCCATCAGCGCGGCACGGTTAGCCGGTAGCCGTCGCCGCGCACCGTCTCTATCATGGCATGGTGGCCGCTGGCGTGCAGGGCCTGGCGCAAACGGCGCACCCGGGTGTCGACGGCGCGTTCGTTGACGGTGCTGTCGTTGCCCCACACCTGCGCCAGCAAAGCCGCGCGCGTATGGGTACGCTCCGGGTAGCGCATGAAATGGCGCAGCAGCGAAAATTCGGCCGGCCCGAGCGCCAGGTCGTGCGCGCCGGCCGACACGCTCTGCGACTCCGGATCCAGCTGCAGCCCATTGAGCTCCATGCCCGGCTGCCGCGGCAGTTGCACCTGCACGCGGGCCCGCAGCTCGCGCGGGCTGAAGGGCTTGGCTACATAGTCGTCGGCCCCGCACTCAAGCGCGAAGACCAGGTCTTGCTGCTGGCTGCGCGCGGTCAGCATGATGACCGGCAGCGCGCGGGTGCGCCCGTGCGCGCGCAAGCGGCGCAGCAGATCAATACCGGACTGGCCTGGCAAGCCCCAGTCCAGCAGCACCAGGTCCGGGGTGGCCTGCGCCAGCAGCAGCAAGGCCGCTTCCGCGCTGCCCGCACAGCGCACTTCGTAACCGCTCAGCGAGGCTGCGATCAGCGCCTGGATCGCCGGTTCGTCCTCGACCACCATCACTCTGAAGCCCATGGTCCCCTGGTCCCTGTTTTATGTTTTAACGGCGGGCCTTATTGGATCACAGGATTATTACAATGACATGACAACGTGTTGCGCCGCGGCGTCATGCTCCCATCACGCCCTGGCCGCACACGCGTATGGTCTCGCCGCTGACGCCGCAGGCGCCGGGGCTGCTCAGGAAGGCCACCAGTTCGGCCGCGTCCCTGGGCTGGCCGGCCTGCATCAGCGCATTCAGGCGGCTGCCCACTTCGCGCGTGAAGAACGGCAGCTTGGCCGTCATCGCGGTTTCGATGAAGCCCGGCGCGATGGCATTGACGCAGATGCCGCGCGGCGCCAGCAAAGGCGCCTGCGCCGCCGCATAGCCGATCAGCGCCGCCTTGGTGGCGGCGTAGTTGGTCTGCCCGAAATTGCCGGCCACGCCGCTGATGGAGGACAGGTAGACGATGCGCCCCTGCTCGCGCAGCAGGCCGCGCGACAACAATTCGGCGTCGATGGCGGCGATGGCGGCGAAATTGACGTTTACCACCAGGTCCCACTCTTGCGGCTGCATGTTCGACAGCGTGCGGTCGCGCGTCACGCCGGCATTGTGCACCAGGATGTCCACGCCGCCGCCTTCGCTGCGCAGGAAGTCCGCCAGCCGTGCCGGGGCCCCTGGTGCGGTGATGTCCAGGCTCAGTGGCATTGCGCCGTACTGCGCGCAGGTGCTGCGCATCTCCTCGGCGGCGCCGGCCACATCCAGGCAGATCACGCGGGCGCCTTCCTGCGACAGCCGCTCCACGATGGCCTTGCCGATGCCGCGCGCACCGCCGGTGACCAACGCCGTCTTGCCCGCCAGGACTTGCACCTGCCGCGGTGCGGCAGGCGCAGCGGATGCCGGCGCCGCCACGCGCGCGGTCACGCGCACGGCCTGTCCCGACACATACGTGGACTGCGCGCCGCAAAAGAAGCGCACCACGCCGGCCAGCCGGTCCAGCGCGTCGGCGGCGGCATACGCCGTGTTCACGCAGACGCCCTTGCGTCCCAGTTCCTTGCCCAGCGAGCGGCTGAACCCTTCGACGCCGCGCGCCACGGCAGCCTGCACCGGATCGCCGCCCGCCTGGTGCAGCGGCGCCAGCACCAGCACCCGGCCGTTGCGGGCCATGCGGCGCATGACGGGATGAAACGCGTCGTACAGCGCGCGGTAGTCGGCCGGTGCGCGGCAGCCGGTGGCGTCCATCACCACGATGGCGGCCTGCCAGCGTTCATCGTCCGGCGGCGCCGCCAGCACGGCGGCGCCGGCCTCCTCCAGCACGCCGCGCAGCGCGGCCGCCGCATAGCCGCCGGCCGCCGCGCACAGCAGCGCGCTCTTGCCCTCGAACGGCCGCGCTTCGTAGCCGCCCGCCGCGCGCGCCAGCTTCACCGGCTTGGGCAAACCCAGCGCCCGCGCCAACGGCGCAGCCAGGCGGTTGCCGTGCAATTTCATCAGTATGTCGCTCATGCCGCTCATCCTTGCCGAGTATCCCGGTGTCACACAGGCGGCCATCATAACCGAGCGGCAGCGCCGGTTGACTCGGCAAATCCCTCTATTTCCGGATGCTGTAGCTGTATTCCCCCGGCGGCAACATGAACTGCGGCGCAGGTTTTCCCGCTTCCAGCCTGACAATATCGGCAGGTACGGAATCGGCCGGCTGCCCCTTCAGGTGCGCGTACAGCAGGTGCGTCCCTTCCAGCGGCAGCAAATCGGCCGGCACGCTGACCGGCTTGAAACCAGCCAGCGTGCCCATCCACGCAGGACGGCCGGTTGCGCCATCCCTGCCATAACGCGGGTGAACCACCTGCATGTCCACCTCGTACCGGTAGCCGCCGAATACCTCATAGCCGCCGGACGGAGAGCGCAGCACGAAGGGCGTCTTCCGGTGCTCGCGCTCAACCGTCTTGACGTACATGGCGTGCTCCGCTTCCGGTTTGATGTGGGCAATCATGGCGACCTGGTCGATCGTCAGCGGGTCCAGTCCCGTCATATGCTTCAGTTGCGCGGCCATCATGGCAGTGCCTGTGCCGTTGCCGACGCGCGGCATCTCGGCCGCGTGGCCATAGCCGACAAAGATGAACACCTTGGCGGACGGATCCTTGGCCAGAACGCGCTCCACCAGGTTGCGCGCCTGGCCCGTCTCGCGCCTTTCGGTCTGCTGGGCGAAAGTCTCGCCCTCCACCTGATCGAACGGCTCATACTGCACCATTTTCCAGCCATCCCCAGCGGCGTCGCGCAGGAAGTTGCCGAATACGGGTTCGCGCGAATAGTAGCCGTCGGACAGCGCCAGGTAGCCCTTCCCGAACACGGTTTTTTCAAACGTCTCCGCCGCCAGCCATGTGTAGCCGATCTTGCGCAGCTCGCGCGCCAGCCGCATCGCGAAGGCGCGGTGCAGCGGAACGTGGTGGGCTTCATTCAGGATGACGACGCGGTGCTTGCGCGCTTCGCGCACGATGGCTTCCAGCGCGTCGTCCGCGCTGGCGGCGGCAAGCCGGTCAAGGTCGTCGGCGAAGGTGCGGGCGGGGCGGCGGAGGATCAGATGCTGCTGATCGAAGGCTTCCATCGCACCATCGGCGTCGCCGGTAAACGAGCGCTGGTTGCCAAGCCGCTGTAGCAGCCACGACAGTGAATTCTTCGCCTTCTCGACCTCGGCCGTCGCAGCGGCGTGCCTGGCGAGGATAGCGTGCTGCGCCTGCACTGCCAGTTCGGCCTTCGGCAGATCCACTTCCGGGTCCGGATTGGCTGCGGCCGAACTGCCGGCCATCGCCACCGTCATCACTACCAGCGCGCCAGTTCTCATTTGCCCTCCCAAGTTTATGATTTTATCAATATTACTCGAAAGTATTACGTTCGCAAGGGCCGACGGGGTGCTGGACAGGTCAGGCGCTCAGCAGGCGGCCGGCAGGGACGGCACGGTGCGCGCCCGGCCGCAGCGGCACGGTGCGGCCAAGCGCCGCAGGCGCGGCCTGGCCGCCATCGATGCGGAAGGCGCCTGCCACGTCGGCCAGCCTTTCCGCCTGTTCCTTCAGCGATTCCGACGCGGCGGCGGCCTGCTCCACCAGCGCCGCGTTCTGCTGGGTCACGTCGTCCAGTTCGGCCACTGCCTGGTTGATCTGCCCGATACCCATTTCCTGTTCGTGCCCGGCCGCCGCGATATCGGCCATGATGTCGGCCACGCGGCGGATGCTGGCCACGATCTCGTCCATCGTGGCGCCGGCCTCGCCCACCTGCTGGCCGCCGCTGTCCACCTTGGCGACCGAGTCGCCGATCAGGCTCTTGATATCCTTGGCCGCGTCCGCGCTGCGGTGCGCCAGGCTGCGCACTTCCGAGGCCACCACGGCGAAGCCGCGTCCCTGCTCGCCGGCGCGGGCCGCTTCCACCGCCGCGTTCAGCGCCAGGATGTTGGTCTGGAAGGCGATGCCGTCGATCACGCCGATGATGTCCTGGATACGGGTGGACGACTCGCGGATGGCGCCCATGGTGCCGATCACGCCGCTGACGATGGCGCCGCCCTTGACGGCAATCTCCGAGGCCGCCTGGGCCAACTGGTTCGACTGGCGCGCGCGCTCGGAATTCTGCTGCACGGTGGCGGTCAGTTCTTCCAGCGAGGAGGCGGTTTCCTCAAGGCTGGCGGCCTGCTGCTCGGTGCGGCGCGACAGGTCCAGGTTGCCCTCGGCGATTTCATGGGTGGCCGTGGCGATGGACGCGGTGCCGTCGCGCACGCCGCGCACCAGCAGCGCCAGCTTGGCCTGCATGGCGGCCAGGCCGCGCATCAGCACCGCCATTTCATCGTGGCCGTCCGCAGCGATGCGGCCGGACAGGTCGCCGCCGGCGATGCTGTTGAAATGGCCGACCGCCTGGTCGATAGGGTGCAGGATGGAACGCAGCAGCGATACGCAGGCGATCAGCATCAGCAGCACGCCGCCGCCGATGGCGCCCAGCGTCAGCCACAGGCGCTGGCTGTACATGGCCTGGCTGGCCTCGAACTGCGCCATATTGCTGCGGGCCTGGAAGTCGGTCAGCCTGGCCGCGCTCTCGGACAGCGCGGTGAACAGCGGCTGCATCTGCTTCATCGTGATAGCGTCCGCCTTGGCGGCGTCGCCCGCCCGGACCGCCGCCACCAGCGGATGGAAGCCCTCGTCGGCGAATTTGCGGCGGCGGCTGTCCATTTCGTCCGACAGCGCCTTCTCGGCCGCATTCTGCGGCAGCGCCAGATAGCTGCCCCAGGCTTTGTCCGATTCCGCCACGAAGGAGACGGCGCGCTGCAGCGTCCTGGCCGCGTCCGGATCGTCCGGATGCATGGTGACGCGGTCCATCGCCAGGCGGGCACGGCTCAGCGACAACTGCGAATTGAGAATCGCAAGCGCGGACGGCATGGTGTTGGCATTGACGTCGCGCAAGCTGGTATTGATGGTGTTCATGCCATGCAGGCCGCTCAAGCCGGTGCCGACAATCAGCAGGCCCAGCAACAGCATGGTGGAAACAAGACGCAACCGGATGGTTGTTTTGGCGAACATGTGGAACTCCGTTTTCAGGGCAATGCCATCGTCCCGGCGCTGATCGGGGCGGAACGATGCTGTCACCTGTGTGTGATGCTGAAACGGAGCTTGGGTTTCGACATGTAAATGTTTCTAGGTTGCATCTATTTTAACTGCATGCGTTGTCCAGGTCAATTAACAATGCGCGCGGCCGGCCAGCGTTCGTACGCTTCCAGAACCTTGGCCGGGCCGTTGCTGAACCATGCGTAGCCGTTACGGCGTTCCAGGCTGATGGCATTGACGTCGTCATGGATGCTGCGGTCGCGGTCGCCGAAGATGGGCTTCATGGTGGCAAGGTCGTAGAAGCGCGACCACAGCGGGCCGGCGCCGGGCTTGGCCACCAGCTTGCGGCCCACGCCGGGCTCCTTGCCGGTCCATGCGACGTCGCGCAGCGCGGCACGCCGCAGCCAGGCGGCGGCGTTGCGCACCGCGGCCACTGTATCGGGCGCCGGGTCGGGCAGGCGCATGAGCAGCGCGATCAGCCCGGCGCTTTCGCCGCTGGCCAGCGCGACCGGTTCAAAGTTGCGCGCGCCGACCGGGGCCGCCGTGAGCGCGTCGTACTGCTGGCACCAGCCGGTGCGCACGCCGCCGGCCACCAGCTGGGTGGCCACGATCAGCTTCACCGACCTGGCGTTCGCGGCAGCCGCCTCGCCTGCCAGGGCGGCGGGGACGAAGGCGAAATCGCCCTGTGCGGCGGCGATCTCGGACATCAGCAGGACCACGCTGCCCATGGCGTTGTCGTTGTAGGTGATCGCGTCGTGGTAGCCGCCTTGCAGCGGATAGACCTGGGGGTAGCCGCCATTCGGGAATTGCGCGTTGAGCAGGTAGCGCAGGCCTTTCAGGAATGCCGCGCGGTAGGCGTCGCCGTCGGCGCCGGGGGCCTGCGCCTGCACGCGCGCCAGGAAACGCAGCTCGGAGGTAGTGGCGTTGTTGTCGATGGTGCCGACGTAGCTCCAGGCGTCCCTGGTGGCGCCGGCGCCGGGGTACATGTCGTCCACCACGTAGTGCTGGCCGCGCTGGCGCGGCGCGGCGGAACGGTCGGCGTTCTTGCCCCAGCCGCCGGCCGGCGTCTGGAAGCTGGCAATGTTGGCGGCCACCCGGCGCGCCTCGGCGCCGCTGTACCAGGCAGCGGGATGGTTCAGCGGCATGCCGCCATCGCCGCTGGCGTTGCGCGGCGGCGCGGCCGGCACGGTGGCTGCGGCAGGCGGTGTGGCTGCGGCCGGCGCGGGGGCTGCGGGAGCAGTGCCTGGGACGGCGGGCGCAGCTTGTCCGCCGCGTTCGGCGGCCAGCGCGGCCTTGTCGGCTGCCATCAACGCGCGCGAACGGGCAAGATAGGCGAGCCAGGCGCCCTGCTCCGCCTGCGCCAGGCTGGCGATGCGGGCTTCGCTCAGCGCTTCCGGCGTCTGCATGTGGCCGACAACTTCCGCATGCGCCGCAACCGGTGGCGCGCCAAGGGCCAGCAACGCGGCGGCGGCGAAAACGGTGCAGGCAGTGGCGACGGCTTGCGGCAGGCGCGCCATGTGTGGCTTGTTCATATTCGTATCCATTATTGCTGTACCCTCACGATGCGCAGCGCCATGTAAGGCCGGCCGGGCAGCGCAATGCTGCGGCCGTTCTTGTCGGCGAAATAGTAGTTGTCGCGTTTGACGATCTCGAACGTGCCGTCCACCGGCGTGACCGTCATATTCCACGTGTCGATGACCTCGGCCCGGAATTTCATGCCGTCCTGCAGGCCGGTCTTGAACAACAGGAAAGGCCATTCCTTCGGCGCGCCGAGGCCGAAGTAGCCCAGATAGTACTCGGCGTGCTTGCCCGCGAAGGGATGGCCCTGCCATTTGTCGATCGGCTCCAGCCCCGCGGACGGGCTCTCGCTCAGGATCTTGCGAAAGAAGGCCAGGCGCGGCGGACTTGCGCCCTTGAAGACGCCGCCTTTCGCCAGCCACATCATGCCGTTCGGGTCTTCATAGCTTTCACTGTGGCCGACGTAGGTGCCCGCGATGGCGCCCATCCAGAAACGCAGCACCATTTCCTCGGGCTTGAGCTGGCCCCAGCGGCGCGAGAAATTGCCTTCGTATTTGACCTCGTCGTACACCACCGGCTTGTTGTAGACGTCGCGCAGCAGCACGGCGCGCTCGTAGTCTTCCGCAATGGCGCCGCTTTGCACGCTCACGTGCGTCACCCATGGCTTGGTGTGGTTGTAGAACACGAAGGCATTGTGGATGGAACGCAGGTGCTGGTACGGGTCGCTGGCCTGAACGGTCTGGAAGTAGCTGTCCCATTCCGGCATGCTCTTCTCCTTGAGGAAGTCGAACTCGTTGGCCATGGACCACCACACGTTGCGGTAGGAACTGAGCCGGGCCACAACGTAACGCAGGTAGCGTTCGTTCACATCGGCCGGCATGCGGTCGAAACCCCAGTAACCCTTGTCGTACGGGTGGAACAGTATCAGGTCCGCTTCGACGCCGATGTCGCGCAGCTGGCCGACGCGCTGTTCAAGGTGGCGGAAGAATTCGGGATTGAAGCGCGTGAAGTCCCACGCCTTCGGCGCCTGGCCGGCGAAGGGGAAGCGCGGCGCTTCGCTCTTGTCGTCATGGTTGGGGAAGATGGCCATGCGCAGTTTGTTGAACGGCGCGCCGGCCAGCGTCTTCAGCGTCTGCTGTTCCAGTGCCTCGGTCTGGTGCGCCCAGGCGTAGCTGGTGGTCCCGACTTGCCAGTACGGCGTGCCGTCCTCATAGGCGAAATGGCGCACGTTGCGCACGCGTACCGGGCCGTGGTTGCCGGCCGACGGCGCCACGGCGGCGAGCTGGCCCTTGTGGCCGCGCAGTTCGGGGCGGTTGCTGTGGGTCTCGTACCGCCACACGCCCACCGCGTCCGGCATGAAGCGCACTTTGTACTGGCCGCCGCCGTCGTAGAAGCCGGGGACGGTGACCTTGCGCGCGCCCTGGGTGAACGTTGCGGAGAAATCGATTTCCATGAAGGGGTTGCCGGTACTGGGCCCGGGCAGCGTGATCTCCGTGCTGCCCCAGCGCTCCACAGCGGCCAGCGTGGCTTGCGGGCCTTGCGCCCCGGCGCGGGCCGGGGCGAAGCCGAGTGCGAAGCTGAGCACAAGCAAGGCTGCGCGAAAAAATGCGTGTCGAATCATGGCAATCTCCTGAATCCTTCGGCGCGCACGGTCCAGCCTGTAGCGGGGAAGCCGGGGGCGGTGCAGGCAGGGGCAGCGCATGCTGGGGCGCCGTCCCAGCCGCCAGCCATCAGGGCGACGGCGGCCAGCAGCGCACCGTTGCCGGGTAAATAGACAGGCAAGCCCTTGTTGGGATTGTGGCCGGCCTGCGTGTAGCCGTTGTTCGGGCCGTCCGATTTGAGCAGCACGTTCACGGCCTGCTCCGTGGCGCCCAGGCGGGCCGCCGTCATGGCGATCATGGGGTAATCCCAGCCCCAGATCTTGGTGGCCCAGTCCCAGTGGGCCAGAACAGCGTCCAGCGTTCGGCGCATGGTGTCGCGGTCCACGCCGTCGCCGGGCAGCTGGCCGAGCGCCATCAGGAAGGATGGATGGTCGTGGCGGCTGTCCACGTTGTCCCAGGTGTCGGGATGGGATTCGACGGCGACGTACTTGCCGTCCTTCTGCGGCAGTGCGGACAGGTGGGTGCGCTTGTGCTCCCAGTCCGGGTCGCGCGGCAGGCCGGCGCGCTCGCGCCATTGCTGTGCCTGTTCCAGGCCCCAGGCCCAATAACTGAGTTCGTAGGCCGGGTTCATGCTGGTGGACTGGTCGTAAATTTCCTGCGCTATCCACAGCGGCGGGCCGAGCACGTAGCGCTGGCCCGCTTCATCCCAGTGCAGCATGGAGGCCATGGCCTGCGCAGTTTCGGACACCAGTTCGCCGTAGCGCGCCACGGTGGCGGGCGTGGGATCGGCGCGGTACAGCAGCTCGGCCAGGTGGATGGCGTGCGGCTGGTTCCAGGCGATCAGCGGATTGCCGCCGGGGCTTTCGCGGCCTTCCGGGCCGGTCATCTTCATCCAGCGCGCGCCTTTCAGGCCGCGTTCCGCCGCCACGGCGCGGGCGGAGGGCAAGGTGCGCTGGTACCAGCCGAGCGTGCGGGCGGTATAAGCCGGGCGGCCCCACAACGCGAAGTGGGCGGTGTGCCACCAGACCATTTCGGTATGGTGCTTGCCGAACCAGGTGGCGGTGGTGAGGCCGCTTTCCTGCGCGGGCAACTCGCCGCCGAGCTGGATGGCGGCCAGATACTGGGACAGCACCACGCGGCGCTCCAGTTCGTGCGCGCGCGGATCGGTACTGCCGCTGAAGTCGACGGCGGCGCCGGATTGCCAGTAGGCGCGCCAGTGAGCAGCACTGCGGGCGAAAACGGCCGCTGCAGGCGGTGCGGCGGCCAGCTTGGCGGCGATGGGGGCGGCGACGCCGGCATCGGGCCCGGCGGCGGGCGCGGGACTGCGCTGGGTGAAGGTCAGCGTCAGGTCCATTGCGCGGCCGGACGCAGGCGTGATGTCGAAAGTGTGCGGGCCGCTGCGCCTGATCGTGAGCGGTGCGCCGGCGGCCAGTGTCATGGCGTAGCGCGAGCCGTCGCGGCTGTGCTCAACCGACAGGGTGCGCGCGGTTTGCGCCAGCACGGTGGTCTGGTGGGCGCCGGGCTGCGACCAGTCCAGCGGCGGATTGTGCCTGGCGGCTGCCAGGTCGTAGCCCAGCGGCAGGGCGATACGCACCGCAACCCGGCCCCCGCTCAGGCTTCCGCCGCCGGCCAGGTCTTTGGCGAACAGCGCCGTGTCGATGCGCAGCGCCAGCGTGTCGCTGTCAGGGCTGACCGTGCTTTGCACACGCGCCGGCTGGCCGAGCAGCTTGACGCGGCTGTCCAGCTGTCCGCGCCACAGGTCGAGCCGCTGGTCGATGGCGCTCACGTCGGCGGCTGTCAGCGCGCGTGCACCCTCGCCTGCCAGCACGAATCCGATCTGGGGCAGCGGCTGGATGTGCGGATTTTCGCGCAGCCATATTCCAGCCGGCGTGGTGGACCTGGTGGGATAGCCCAGCGTGCGCCCGTACGCGGTGTAGTCGCGGTTGGCGTCGGACAGCTTGTAGCCATTGGGATTGGCGTTCTGGTGCCAGGACCAGCGCGCCTGCGTTTCCAGCGGCGTGCCGCCGGCGCGGTAGTGTTCGGGAAAGGTCTGCAGGCCGGTGACGTCGGCCGTGAAGCAAAAGCGGCCATTGCCCACGCTGAGCGGGGCCATGATATCCATGGCGGTCAGATGCGGCGAGTGCCGAGCCGCCAGCGCCTGGCGGTCGATCGGATTGGCGGAGTGCGCCGGCACGCCTGCCGCCAACGCGAGAATGAATGCGATACCAATGATACCTGCGATACCGGTGCGGCTACGGTGCGTCATGGCGGAATGCGGCCTCCTGTCTGTGCGCGCCGGCAAGGCGGCAAATGCAAACAAGCGCGGCCCCGCATAGCGGAGCCGCGCCCTTCATGCAAGTTCCTTAGAACTTGTATTCAACCGACAAGCGGTACACACGGCCCATCATGTCGGCCATGCTGGTCACATAGCCGCCGCTGTAGATGCTGTTGGAGGTCAGTGGCGGCCATTCGTTGGTCAGGTTGTTGACACCCAGGCTGATGGTGGTGTTCTTGAAGCCCTTGTAACGCACATTCAGGTTGTACTGGCTGTACGAATCCACCGTGGTCAGCGAGGAGCCGGCGCGCGGGGTCAGGTCGTTCAGGCCAGTCTGGAAGCGCTGCGACAGGGTGCTGCTCCAGTCGCCGGTGTTGTAGGTCACAGCCGCGGTGTACTTCCAGCGCGGATTGATCTGCGGCATACCCGCCAGGCCGGAGTTTGGACCTGCGCCACCGAAGCGGCCATCGTTGGTGATGATGCCGATGTTCGACAGCCATGCGCCGTCCTTCTCGCTCTGGAACTCGTACTTGTGGTACCAGGTGGCGTCGATTTTCGCGTTGAAGGTGCCGATGCTGGTGGCCGGGAAACGGTAGCTGGCCGACACGTCCGCGCCACGGATGCGGGACTGGCCACGGTTGGCCTGGCTGGCCACGATGTGGTCGATCACGCCGTTCGAGCCGCGGATGATGTACTCGGCGTATTTGGCCGGGTTCTGCTGCACTTCGGCGATAGTCAGCGCGCCCAGCACGTCCTTCAGCTTCAGGCCCCAGTAGTCGACCGTCAGCGCCAGGTCCTTGATCGGCTCGTAAGCGCCGCCGAACGAGAAGCCGCGCGACTTTTCAGGCTTGAGGAAGGCGTTGTTCGGCGTCTTGGTCCAGTAGTTGGTGGTCACGTTGCAGACCTGGTCGGCGGTGTAGCCAGCCTTTGGCGTACCGGTGCCGGCCACCGTCGGCTGCGAGCTTGGACACAGGACCGGATCGTCCATCACCTGGGTGCGCACTTCCGGCGTCGGGTTCTGGATGTCCATGATGGACGGGGCGCGGAAGCCGGTCGACAGGGAGCTGCGCAGCACCAGCGACTGGATCGGCTGCCAGCGCGCGGCCAGCTTGGGATTGACGGTGGTCTGCTTCAGGTCGTCGTAGTGGTCGGCGCGCACCGAGCCGTTCAGCAGGAAGCTGGACGTCAGCGGCGCATCCATCTCCAGTACCAGCGAGGAAATGTCGCGCTTCAGCTTCTTGGCCACGCCCTGCGGGGTTTCGCCCACCAGGTCGGACTGCACCACGTTGCCGGATGCGTCGATATTGTAGCTGCCGTCGGCCTTCTTCAGCACATAGTCCAGCGGTGCGTTGAAGGTGCGTGCCGAATCGCGCCGCAATTCGCCGGACACCGCCAGGGTCAGGTCGCCGCCGCCCAGCGCCATCAGGGCGCGCGAAAACGTCACGTCCACGCTCTTGTTGTAGGCCTTGTTCAGGCGATAGGTGTAGTCGTTGGCCTGGATGTCGCGCAGGTACTGCGCGCCGGCTTCGTCCTGCAGGCCGAACGGATTGAGGATGCCCTTGTCGAAACCTTCCTGCGCCTTGCTGTACAGGATGTAGCCTTCGCCGACGCGCGTGTCGCGCTCGGAAGCGCCGTAGTTCAAGCCGGTGCGGTAGTCCCAGCCCAGCACTTCGCCTTCGGCCGACAGCACGATGCGGTTGTTGCTTTGCTCGTCGTTGCGGTAGGCAGGCCCCAGTTCGGCCGGGCCCCACTGGAAGAAGACGGTGCGGTTGTTCAGGTTCAGGTTGCTGACCGCGCCGGGCGTCTTGCTGCTGTCGATGAACATGGCCGGCGTGTTGGACCCGGTGTTGCTGCCCACGACCTGCACGCCCGGGGTGATGCCCTTGCCCGGGTAGAAGCGGCTGGTGGACGGCAGCGAGTACGTGGTGAACGGCTGCGTGGCGCCCGGCACCTGCATGCCGCGGTACTTCTGCACGGTGAAATTGCTGCGCAGGACGTCCAGGTCGATGCGGTGGCCGCCGGACAGGTTCCAGCTGGCGCGTGCGGCCACGTTGGTGATCTCGCTGCCGTCGGTGACGGCGTTCCAGAACAGCGGATTGCGGTAGCAGCCAGGCGCGTACACCGGCGGCGTGTTGGCGCTGGCGTTGCCCAGTGTCGGCAGCGCGTACGGCGCGGCGCAGCCGGTGGCGAAGGCCGGGTTGTAGTTCGAGTTGGCGGCGCGGGTGAAGCCGAAGTTGGCGATCGGGCTGGGGTTGCGCGCATCGGGCAGCAGGCCCAGGCCCAGCGTGCGCAGGATCTCCGGATCATGCTGCTCGGGGCGGTCGGCCTGGAACAGCGCGGTTTTCTTCTGGTGATCGACGGCGATATAGGCGTTGAAGCCATCCTTGTTCAGGTTGCCGTAGCCGAAGATGGCGCCGATGCTCTTGGTGTCGCCGCCGCCGCTCATCTCCGGCGTGGCGTATTCGGCCTTGATGGCGGCGCCCTGGTAGCCGCGCTTGGTCCAGTAGTTCTGCACGCCGCCGATGGCGTCCGCGCCGTAGATCGATGCGGCGCCGCCGCTCAGCGTGTCCACGCGGTCCAGCGCCATGCGCGGCATCACGTTGACCGATACATACTGGTCCTGCAGCGGCTCGTTGGCCAGGCGGCGGCCGTTCAGCAGCGACAGGGTGCGCATCGGGCCCAGGCCGCGCAGGTTGGTCACGGGGCCTGCGGCGCCGGAGTTGGTGCCCAGAGACAGCGATTGCGGCTGCTCCAGCACCAGGTCTTTGAGCTCGGTGTGGCCGCGCGCTTCCAGTTCGGTGGCCTTGACGGTGGTCAGAGGGGTGGCGCCCTCATCGGCGACGCGGCGGATCAGCGAGCCGGTGACGACCACGGCCTGCACCTGCTGCTCGCCCGCCGGGGCGGTCTGCGCATGGGCCGGAGCGGCCATCTGCAACACCGCCAGGCTGACGGCTGCAGCCAGCGCCGCACGTTGTAAATTGGGTTTACCTGCTTGCTTCATGGGGGGTCTCCTCCTTAAGGTAGGCAATCGAAGTGGCTCGATCAATCTTTTATTTGGTATAGCCAGATAGTAAATTGGTTAGACCACCTTAACAAGAAAAACCTCACAGTTCAGACCAGACTGGCTACGGCGTTGCTATTTGTCCACATCGATGCACGCCGCAGCCAACCTTATGCCCGGCCGTTCAGGGCGGCCTCAGGGCATCTTCACCCGCGCCGGCATGGGCAGCGGCGCACTACGGTCCGGCATGGGCGCGCGGTCCGGCGGCGTCAGTCCCGTCACCATGTCGGCGATGCGCACGGTGGCGCCGGTTTCGAAACACCGGTTGGCCGCCACGCCCACCAGGATGGAATACGCCCCGGCCCGCTCGTCGGACACGCGCTTGTACTTGTCCGCCGGGGCGTCGCCGAAAATCTCCTTGAGCATGGCGTCGTCGCCGCCGCCATGGCCGCCGGTGCCGGTCCACGGTTCGATTTCGCGCGCGTTGCCGCGCAGCGGGATCACGCGCGTCTGCACGTTGTTGCTCTTGCTCTGGATCTCACTGGCCCCCGCCACCCCGGCCGACTCCACGATGCGGTGCTCGATGCGGCCCTTGGTGCCGTTAAAGGCGATGTGATAGCCCTCCCATGCGTCGTAGGCCGACAGCGCGTAGTTCAGCTGCGCGCCATTGTCGTAGCGGACCATGACGTTCATGGTGTCCTCGATGTTGATCTCGGGACGCCATACGCACTGGTCGCGGTAGTAGCCGTCGTGCTTCTCGTTGTCCAGGTACAGTTCCTTCAGGCCGTTGTCCGCCGCCAGGTCGAAGTAGAAACCGCACTTGGCCTTCTCGGTGCACGTCAGGCAGCGCTGGTGCGCGCCCTGCAGCCCCATGCGCTTGGCCATTACCGGGGTATAGAACTGGCGCGAGCCGAAAGCGTGCACGGTTTCCGGCTGCGCGCCCAGCCACCAGTTCACCAGGTCGAAATGGTGGGTGGCCTTGTGCACCATCAGCCCGCCGGAATTGGCCTTGTCGCTGTGCCAGCGGCGGAAATAGTCGGCACCGTGCCTGGTGTTGAGCAGCCAGGTGAAGTCCACCGACAGCACGTCGCCGATCTCGCCGCTCATCAGCAGCTCCTTGACCTGGGTGCGCGGCGGCGAATAGCGGTAGTTGAAGGTGACGCGGATATGGCGCCCGCTGCGCTTGACGGCGTCCAGGATGCGCTGCGCCTTGTCGGCGGTGGTGGTCATCGGCTTTTCGGTGATGACGTCGCAGCCGGCGTCCAGCGCACGCACGATGTAGTCGTCATGGCTGGCGTCGGTGGTGGTGACGATGACGAACTGCGGCCTGGTTTCGCGGATCATGCGTTCGAAGTCGTCCGGCGCATAGGCTTTCGGCGTGCCGCTGCCGGTGGCGCTGATCTTCCTGATCGCCAGCGCCGCGCGGCCCGGGTTGCGGTCGCACACCGCCACGATCTCGTTGCGCTCCTTGTAGGCGCCGGTGATGGCGCCGGTGAACATGCGCGCCCGCGAGCCCACGCCCACCACGGCGTAGCGCTTGCGCGCCTCGGCCGCAAAGACATTGCCCGCCCCTGCCGCCAACGCCAGCCCGGCGGCGCCCGCCGCCTTCAATACTGTACGCCGGCCCATCGGTCCGCGACCTTTTTCGTCCATGCTGTCTCCCCTCAGTTATCATCTTCCAGGCAATAGTGCCGGGAACATGGTAGCCCTGCGGGAAAACTGTGGCAAGACCAATTACAAAATTGGCTGGACCAATCAAACAAGTGATCACATGGGATGGGCGGCCTCCCGCAGGGCCAGCGCGAGCAGCGTGTCCCAGCGGTCCAGGTGGTGCTCGAACCAGCCGGGCAAGGCCGCCAGCGCGGCGCGGCAGGCGGCCGCGTCGCCCAGCGGCAAGCCCCTGAGCCAGGCCAGCAGCGCCGCATGCTGGGCGGCGTGCGCCGCATGGCTGTCACAGGCCAGCGCCGCCATCAGGTCGTTCTCCACGCCGAAATCGGACTCCAGGTCGTCGATCAGGCCAATCAGGCCGGCCGCCAGCGCCGGTTCCGGGCGCTGCAGCAGGTCGGCCACCTGCTCCAGCAGCGCGTCGTGCACTTCGGCGAACAGGGCGATGTCGGCGGCTTGCGGATGCGGCGCCATGTCAGCCCTCCTTGCCGTCGATGCGGGCGCTGGCCAGGTAAGGCGCATACACCAGCGCGTAGGCGGCGAAGGCGGCGCTCCAGCAGGCCGCGCTCACCAGCAGCAGCGCGGCATACAGGCCGCCGATGCCGCTCAGCAGCGCCGCCGCCACGCGCGCCAGCGCGCCCAGCTGGATCAGCACGAACATGGCCGTCTCCGCCCTGCCCGCTTTCAGCATGCGGCCGGTGTGGCCCAGCGTGGTGCGCGTCATCATGCCGATGATCAGGCCCGCCATGGAACCGACCGCCAGCGCGTGGAAGGCGGCGCTGGCGGACACCATGCCCATCGAGGCCAGCGCCAGCAGCAGCATGCCTGCGCCTATCCAGGCGTAGGACAGGTGCAGCACCCACAGCAGCGGCACGCGCACGGTGCGCAGCGGCTGCCAGCGCCACAGGCGCAGCAGCACCAGCGCGCCGGCTGCGCCAGCCAGCGGCGCGAGCAGCCAGGCAGGCGCCGCGGCCGTCCAGGCCAGGGCGGTGGCGGCCAGCAGGCCGATCGATCCCTGGTCGGTGCGCACATGGCTGACCGGCGCACTGCCGGGCGCGCCGTTGCGCGTAAACATGGGGATGACGCGGGTGCCAATGGCTGACTCCATCACCACGATCAGCAGGATGGCGGCCTGCACCGCGCGGCCGGGCGCGATGACGGCGCCCGGCCAGCCCAGCGTGGCGGCGTGATAGGCCGCGTTGGCCAGCGCCAGCAAGGCCAGCAAGCCGACCAGGAAATAGTTGCGGCGGTTGCCGGACTGCTGCAGCACGCGCCACAGCGGCCACGCCGCCACCGGCAGGAAAGCCAGGTCCACCAGCGCGGCCAGCAGCGCCGGGGGGGAAGCGTTGGCTCCGGCTTCGCCGCCGCCGAACAGCATGGCCACCCGTCCGGCCACCCACAGCAGCACGATGGCGGCCAGCTTGCCGCCGGCCGGGGTCCCAAGCCCGGTCCAGTTGCGGCCCGCCGTGTACAGGAAGCCGACGATGACGGCGCTGGCCATGCCGAACACCATCTCGTGCATATGCCAGCCCACGCCGATGTGGAGCGCCGCGCCGAAGCCGTCCAGCCAGCCGTACAGGCGCGCCATCCACAGCGGCACGGCAAGCGCGGCCAGCAGCGCGGCGGCCAGGTAGAAGGGGCGGAAGCCCAGCCGCCACAAGGGATGGCGCTGGAAGTGCGGCAAGTGTGTGGCGCCGCGCACTGCGGCGGGAGGCTCTTCGATATGCATCAGGCTCATGATTTGGTGCTCCTAAAAAGCACATTTTCTGCGCGTCCGCAAAGCTTGTGAAGCGCCGTCACGGGCAAAGATGATCCAAGTCAAGGAATACAGAAATACCGCTGCGCAAAAGGTATTTCCCATCGACGCCAGGGCGCGCCTGGCTTACGCTGACGGCACCAATTGATACATTGATAGATGGAGAGAAAAATGCAAAACGCAGTATTGAAAATCGACGGCATGAACGGCGAAGCTTGCGCCGACAAGGTGGCCAAGGTGCTGGCAGGGGTCGGCGGCGTAGCGGACGTGCGCGTGTCGCTGCTCAATTGCCTGGCCAGCGTGCAGTACGACGAGCGCCAGGCCACGCCGCAGTCGCTGGCGGGCAGCCTGGCGCAGGCCGGCTATCCGGCCGAGCCGGCGGGCACCGGCGGCGGATGCTGCGGCGGCTGCTGCGGCGGCTAAGCCAGCGCCGGCGCGGCAGCCACGTCTGCCGCGCCAACTAAGGCAAGAGCTACCGCTCCCCGGTCAGCCGGTGCTCGACGGCATACACCGCCGCCTGCACCCGGCTGTTCAGTTTCAGCTTCTTCAGCACATTTTGCACGTGGATCTTCACCGTGCTTTCCGACAGGTCCAGCGTGCGCGCGATCAGCTTGTTGCTTTCGCCGCGCGCCAGGCCGGCGATGATGTCGCGCTCGCGCGGAGTCAGCTTGTCCAGGTCCGACACCGGCGGCGCCGACGGCGCGCCGTGCAGCTGGGCCACCAGCTTGGCCGTCATGGCCTCGGCCACCACGGTCTGCCCTTCCGCGGCGCGGCGTATGGCCCGCGTCAGCGCCTCGGTATCGATATTTTTCAGCAGGTAGCCGGACGCACCGGCGCGCAGCGCCACCGCCAGGTCGGTCGCATCCTCGGACACGGTGAGCATGACGATGGCGCTGTCCGGGCAGTCCTGCAGCATCAGCTGCAGCGTTTCGACGCCGGACATGCCGGGCATGTTCAGGTCCAGCAGCACCACCTGCGGCTTGAGCTGCTGCGCGCGCTTGATGCCTTCCACGCCGTCGGCCGCCTCGCCCACCACGGAAAACTCCGGGTGGCGCTGCAGCAGCGAACGCACGCCGCTGCGGAACAGGGTGTGGTCGTCAACCAGCAGCACGGTGATGGGTTGGTCGGCAGCTTGCATGGATTACCTTTCTGCGGTGTTGTTCGGTTCAGGCGGCGCGCCGCACCGCCTTGGGCAGGTGCAGCTCGACGCGGGTGCCCTTGCCCGGGCTGGATTGCACTTCGAGCCTGGCGTCGATGCGCTGCGCGCGCTCGCGCATGATATGGATGCCGACGTGGCCTTCGCCACGCTGTGCCAGCAGCTCCGGCGCAAAGCCGGCGCCGTTGTCCTCGATGCTCAGGCTGAAGTCCTGGCGGTCCTGCAGGCACACGTTGACCTGCGTGGCGCCGGCATGCTTGCGCACGTTCGACAGCGCCTCCTGCACGATAAACAGCAACTGCAGTTGCTGCTCGCGCGGCAGCGGCGCGCCGTCGCTGTCGGCCACCAGTTCGGCCGGGATGCCGGTCTGGCGCCGGAACTTGTCCACCGTTTCCTGCAGCGAGGTGGCGATATTGCCCTCCGGCAGGCGGGCGCGGAAATTGTGCAGCAGTTCGCGCACGTCCTGGTAACTCTCCTCCACGCCGGCGCGCAGCTGCGGCACGATGTCTGCCGCCTCGTCCTGCTCGCCGGCGGCCAGCGACTGTTCCAGCATCTGCACTTGCAGATGCAGGAAATTGAGGCCCTGGGCGATGCTGTCGTGCAGGCCCTGCGCCACCAGGTTGCGCTCCTCCGAAATGGCCATCTCGCGCTCGCGCCCGGCCAGGCGCTGGTTCTCGATGGCGGTACCGAGCAGTTGGCCCAGGGTGTCGAGCAAGGCGCGGCGGCCAGCGTCGATCAGGGTCGGCTCGCGGAAATGCAAATTGAAGAAGCCCAGGTGCTGCTGCTGTGCATAGATGTGGAATACCGACACGGTGGCGTAGCCCTCGCGGTGGCAGCGCAGGTTCCGGGCCGGATCGGTGCGGCGCATGTCGTGCACCACCGAGACTTTCTGCTGCACCGCGTCGCCGCACAGGCAGTCGCCCACCTTGATGCAGTGTTCATCCTCCGCCAGTTCCTCCGAAATGCCCCGGTGCACCAGCATGTGCAGGTTGCTGCGCAGCGGGTCCAGCATGCGCACGGTGCCGCCGTCGGCCTTGAAATAGTCGCACAGGCGTTGCAGGAAGCCCTCGCACAGCGCCTCGGCCGATTGCGGCTGCTGCAGGAAGGCGGCGCTGTCGTACAACAGCGCCAGCTCCCTGTTCTGCTCCTCCAGCGCGGCGGTCTTGCTGCTCACCAGTTCATTCAACCCGCCGTAGACGCGCTGCAGGCGGTCGGCCATTTGGTTAAAGCCGGTGGTCAGCTGGCCCAGCTCGTCCTGGCTGTCGACCGGCAGGCGCACCTCGAAATCGCGCTCGCGCATGCGCTCCATGCCCTCCTGCAGCCGGGTCACGGGCGTGACGATCATATTGAAGAACAGGTAGATGATGCTGACCGTGCCCACCAGCGCCAGCGCCAGCAGCATCAGCTGCGAGCCGCGCAGCCAGAAGGTGCGCTCTTCGCTGTCGCGCTCGATCTGCTGCACCAGGGCGTCGGCGGCCGCCACGAAGCGCGCGGTGCGCCCCTCGAGCATGCGGGCATCGGTGGCGCTCACGCTTTGCTGGCGCAGCAGCGTGGCCGCCAGCGGCGCCAGCTCGTCGCGCCACTGAAGCTCGACCTGGTCGAAATTGCTGCGGATGGGGGATGCCGGCGGCAAAAACAGCGGGCGGCGCGGATCGCCGTGGCGCAGCTGCGACAGCGTGTCGCCGATGACTGCGGTCTGCAGGCGGATCTCTTCGCGCGCGGCCGCGTTGTCCTGCCGGGCTTGCAAATTACTCAACTGCATGCCCAGCTTGTAGCTGTGCATGCGCAGGCTGCCTGTCACGTTGATGGCGGCGGCGCTGCCCTCGAGCTGCCAGGACAGCAGCAAGGTGCCGCCGATGACCAGCAGGGCCACGGCCAGGAAACTCACCAGCACGCCGACGATGCGCGTCGACAGCCGTTGCCAGGCTGCAAACAGCGGTGCGCGCGCGCCGGTACTGCCCGCTGCGCGGCCTGCCGCGATGCTCTCTGCCATGGTGCTTCTCCTTTGCGCTGCAATGCTGTACGACGTTAAGTATACACGGCAGCGCCCGCTTGCTAGCCCCCGGTCTGCGACATGAAACGAATGATCTTCTCCGGCTGGCGGCCGAAATCGTGCTGCTGCGGCTTCAATTCGATGGCCGCGCGGATGGCCTGCTCCAGTTCCGCGTCGCTGGCCCCGCCCCGCAGCAGCGGCCGCAGCTCGCATTTCTCCTCCTGGCCCAGGCACAGGTACAGGGTGCCGTCCACCGACAGCCGCACCCGGTTGCAGGTGGCGCAGAAGTGCTGCGACAGCGGCGTGATGAAGCCGATGCTGACTTCCCCGTCCGGCGTGCACAGGTAGCGCGCCGGGCCGCCGCCCAGTTCCAGCGCCTGCGGCCTGAGGCCGAAGCGCTCCTGCAGGCGGCGCTGCACCGGCGCCAGGTCCATGAAGCTGGCGTCCTGGCCACTGGCGCCCATGGGCATGACCTCGATCAGGCGCAGCATGAAGCGCTGTGCTATGCAAAACTCCACCATGGCGTCGATCTGGCTGTCGTTTACGCCGCGCATTGCCACCATATTGATCTTGATCGGGTCGAAACCCGCTGCCCTGGCGGCGGCCAGCCCTTCCAGGATGGACGGCAGGCTGTCGCGCCCGGTGATGCTGCACATGGCCTGGCGGTCCAGCGCGTCCAGGCTCACGTTCAGGCGCCCGACCCCGGCTGCGCGCAGCGCCGCGGCATGGCGCGCCAGCCGGGTGGCGTTGGTGGACAGCGACAGGTCCTGCACGCCCGGCAAGGCGGCCAGGCTGGCGGCCAGCTGCGGCAGGCCGCGCCGCGTCAGCGGTTCGCCCCCGGTCAGGCGCACGCGGCGCGTACCCAGGCGGGCAAAGGCGCCCACCACCCGTTCGATTTCTTCAAAACTGAGCCAGTCCGGCGGATCCTCGAAACCCTTGAAATCCTTGGGCATGCAATATGTGCAACGCAAATCGCAGCGATCCGTCACCGACACCCGCAGGTAATCGATGCTACGGCCAAACCGGTCGCTTAACATCGTGATGCTCCTTCATATCGATTAAGCCGATTGTAGCGGCGCGGGCGGTCTTTGCCACTGCCCATGAAGGACTAGGGGACTAGCCCGAAATGACTAGCCCCCTGTCCCATTCCCCTACATGCCTATGCCTGCTTACTGCACCAGCGGCGTGTCCACGCCTTCCAGCTCCACGCCCTCGATGGCGGCGCGGCCGGCCAGGATGCGCATGTACTGGTGCAGCGCGCGCTGCCAGCTCTGGCGCCCCAGTTCGTCGGCGATCTGCGCCGCCACCGCCTCGTACGGCACCAGGTGGCCCGGATCGCTGCGCATCACTTGCACGATATGCAAGCCAAAGCGGGTTTCCAGCAGGCGCCCGGCCAGCTCGCCCGGCTGCAGCCGGAACAGCAGCGCTTCGAACTCCGGCACACACTGGCCGCGCTGCAGCTGGCCCAGGCTGCCGCCCACGGCGCCCGACGGGCAGTTCGAATAGGTGCGCGCCAGCTCCTCGAAGCGCTCCGGGTTGGCCTGCAGCTCGGCCAGCAGCAGCTCGGCCGTCCCGCGCAGCAGCTCCAGCGGCGCGGCGGGCGTCACCTGGAACAGGATGTGGCGCGCCTCCACCACGGCGCCGGTGCGGTAGCGCTCCAGCCGGCCCTGGTAGTAGCGGCGGCAGGCGTCGTCCGTGACCGGCGGCACCCGCAGCTCCAGCTCGAACAGCGCCTCGATCAAGTCATCCTCGTCCAGCGGCTGTCCCTCCAGGCCGGCGCCCACACCCAGGCGGGCCGCCTCCTGCAGCAGCAGCTGGCGCAGCACCACCTCGTGCACCGCCTGCTTGAGCGGATTGGCGGCGTGCCGGTGGTGCGGCAGCTCGCTGGCGATCTGCGCGTCGGTGATGTCGACACCGTTGATGGCGATACCCATAGTGTTCTCCTTAGCGCGAACGCACCAGTTGGAAAGCGCGGTTCAGATAGGCCAGCGCGCCGAAGCCGCTCCACACATGCACCAGGCGGGTGAAGGGGAAGATCACGAACAGCGACATGCCCATGAACAGGTGCAGCTTGAACACCAGCGGCGCATCGACGATGAAGCTGGCGGCGTCGCCGCGGAAGGTCACCACGTGCTGGGCCCAGTTCATCAGCAGCACCATCATGTGGCCGTCCATGTGGCCGGCCGAGACGAAGATGGAGCTCAGGCCCAGCAGCAAGGTGGCCAGCAGCCACAGCAGCACCAGCTTGTCCTTCAGGCTGGTGGCGTGGCGCACGCGGTCGTTGCTGAAGCGGCGTGCCAGCAGCATCAGCAGGCCGATCAGGCACAGGCTGCCCATCACGCCGCCGGCCACCATGGCCACCATCTGCTTGGCGCCGTGGGTTACGCCCAGCGCATCCCACACGCCGACCGGTGTCAGCAGGCCGGCCGCGTGGCCGCCCAGCAGTCCGAGCACGCCGAGATGGAACAGCGGGCTGCCCCAGCGCAGCAGGCCGGTGTGCAGCACCTGGCTGGATTCCGAACGCCAGCTGTATTGCTCGCGGTCGAAGCGGACCAGGCTGCCCAGCAGGAACACCGCCAGCGCAATATAGGGATAAATCCCGAACAGGAATTGGTGCAGGTAACTCATGATTCTCTCCTCAGGGTTGCGCCGCGCCGGCCGCGCGCGGGTAGAAATGGATGGGTTGCTGGCCGCCCGCGATGGGGCCGGCCGCGCCGATACCCATCGCTGCGCCGGCCAGCAGCGGCTCGACGCCGTCGGCGCCGGGGCCGAAGGTCTCCAGCGCCTCGTCCATGTCGCGCACCGGCGGCTCGCTCAGCTCCTCGGGGACGACGGGGCTGAGCGTTTCGACCAGGTCGAACACGCAGGCGTACGGGCTGCCCGAGGCGCGCAGCTTGCGGCCCAGATGGGCCAGCACATGGATCGCGTCGCCCAGCAGCGGCAGCGCGGTGTCCGCGTCCTGCTGCGACAGGAACTCCAGGAACAGCGGCACATAGTCCGGCAGGTCGTCGCCCACCATTTGCAGGCCGTGCTTGCTGTACTCGGCCAGCAAGTCCACCATGGCCTGGCCGCGGTCGCGCGACTCGCCGTGGATATGCTCGAACAGGTGCAGCGAGTGGCCGGGGCTGCGGTCGAAGGTCTGCACGTACTGCTGCTGCAGGTCGATCAGCCGGGCGCCGCCCAGGTGGTCGAACAGCGGCTGCAGGCGCGCCTGCCAGAAAGGCTGGCTGTCCAGCGCCTGGCGCAGCTCGGGCAGCGCGGCGATCATCTCCGCTTCCGGGTAGAGCAGCAGGGCCGACAGCACCTGCAGGCCGCGCATGGCGCCGTTCGCGGCGGCGGCCAGCGGCGACGCCGGGGCCGTCTCATGGGCCAGATCATGGGCTAGATCAGACATCGAGCGCCTCCTTCTTCTTGCGCGACTTGGGCATGGACACAAAGATGGTGGAACCGTGCTTGCGCTTGCCGAACAGGCTGGCGTCGCTCACGCCGTCCGAGCAGCCGTTGCCGAAGCTGAAGCCGCAGCTGCCCTTCTCATTGAAGCTGTCCTCGGCCATCTCCTTGTGGCTGCTCGGGATCACGAAGCGGTCCTCGTAGTTGGCGATGGCCATGATGTGGTACATGTCCTCCACGGTGGCCTTGTCCAGGCCAACCTGCTTCAGCACGTCCAGCAGCTCCACGCCCTCCACGCTCTTGCCGCGCATGTAGGCGCGCATGGCCAGCATGCGGTCCAGCGCCCTCACCACCGGCACCTGGTCGCCCGCCGTCAGCAGGTTGGCCAGGTACTGCACCGGGATGCGCAGGCTTTGCGTGTCCGGCAGGATGCCGTTGCGGCCCAGCTTGCCCGATTCGGCCGCCGCCTGGATTGGCGACAGCGGCGGGATGTACCACACCATGGGCAAGGTGCGGTATTCGGGATGCAGCGGGAACGCCACCTTCCACTCCACCGCCATCTTGTAGACCGGCGAACGTTTGGCCGACTCCAGCCACGCGTCCGGGATGCCCTGGCGGCGCGCTTCCTCGATGATGGCAGGATCGTGCGGGTCCAGGAACAGGCCCAGTTGCGACGGATACAGGTCGCGCTCGTCGGCCACCGAGGCGGCGGCCTCGATGCGGTCGGCGTCGTACAGCAGCACGCCCAGGTAGCGGATGCGGCCCACGCAGGTCTCCGAGCACACGGTAGGCTGGCCCGCCTCGATGCGCGGGTAGCAGAAGGTGCACTTCTCGGCCTTGCCGGACGACCAGTTGTAGTAAATCTTCTTGTACGGGCAACCGGAGATGCACATGCGCCAGCCGCGGCACTTGTCCTGGTCGATCAGCACGATGCCGTCGTCTTCGCGCTTGTACACCGAGCCCGACGGGCAGGACGCCACGCAAGTCGGATTCAGGCAATGCTCGCACAGGCGCGGCAGGTACATCATGAAGGTGTTCTCGAAGGTGCCGTACATCTCCTTCTGCATATTGTCGAACAGCTTGTCCTGGCTGCGCTGCGCGAACTCGCCGCCCAGGTCATCCTCCCAATTCGGACCCCACTCGATCTTGTCCATCTTCTTCCCGGTCAGCACCGAAATGGGACGGGCGGTGGGCGGCGTTTCCGACAGTGGCGCGTTCTGCAGGCGCTCATAGTCATAGGTGAACGGCTCGTAATACTCGTCGATCTGCGGCAGGTTCGGGTTGGAGAAAATGTTGGCCAGTATCTTCAGCCGGCTGCCCTGGCGCGGCTCGATCTTGCCCGCGCCGGTGCGGCGCCAGCCGCCGTTCCACTTGTCCTGGTTCTCCCACTGCTTGGGATAGCCGATGCCGGGCTTGGTTTCCACGTTGTTGAACCAGGCGTACTCCACGCCGTCCCGGCTGGTCCACACGTTCTTGCACGTGACCGAGCAGGTATGGCAGCCGATGCACTTGTCCAGGTTCAGGACCATGCCGATTTGCGCGCGAATTTTCATGCTTTGCTCCCTTGTTTTTCCACCAGCGGACCTTCCAGCCAATCCACCTTGTTCATCTTGCGCACCAGGACGAATTCATCGCGGTTCGACCCCACCGTGCCGTAGTAGTTAAAGCCCCACGACAGTTGCGCATAGCCGCCGATCATGTGGGTCGGCTTGGTCACGGCGCGGGTGACCGAGTTGTGGATGCCGCCGCGCTTGCCCGACATCTCGGCGCCCGGCGTGTTGACGATTTTTTCCTGGGCGTGGTACATCAGCGTCATGCCCTCCGGTACGCGCTGGCTCACGATGGCGCGCGCCGTCAGCGTGCCGTTCACGTTGAACACCTCGATCCAGTCGTTGTCCACGATGCCGGCCGTTTTGGCGTCCGTCTCCGACAGCCACACGTGCGGTCCGCCGCGCGACAGCGTCAGCATGCGCAGGTTGTCCGAATAGGTGGAGTGGATACCCCACTTCTGGTGCGGCGTGATGAAGTTGAGCGCAATCTCCTTGTTGCCGTTCGGCCTGGCGCCCAGCGTGGCCGCCGTGGTCTTGGTATTGATGGCCGGCTTGTACACGCACAGGCCCTCGCCGAAGTCGCGCATCCAGCGGTGATCCTGATAGAACTGCTGGCGGCCGGTCAGCGTGCGCCATGGGATCAGTTCGTGCACGTTGGTGTAGCAGGCGTTGTAGCTCACCTCTTCCGACTCCAGGCCCGACCAGGTGGGCGAGGAAATGATCTTGCGCGGCTGCGCCTGCACGTCGCGGAAGCGGATGCTGTCATGCTCGCGCGGCAGCGCCAAATGGGTGTGGTCGCGGCCGGTGATCTTCGACAGCGCCTCCCAGGCCTTGACCGCCACGTGGCCATTGGTTTCCGGCGCCAGCGACAGGATCATCTCGGCCGCGTCGATGGCCGTGTCCAGGCGCGGCTGGCCATGGCTCACGCCCTCGGCCAGCACGGTGCGGTTGATGCCGCGCAGCACGTCGACTTCGTGGCCGGTCTTCCAGCTGATGCCCTTGCCGCCGTTGCCCAGTTTCTCCAGCAGCGGGCCGATGGAGGTGAACTTCTTGTGGATCTGCGTGTAGTCGCGCTCCACCACGGTCAGGTTGGGCATGGTCTTGCCCGGCACCGGCTCGCACTCGCCGGCGCGCCAGTCCTTGGGATCGAAAGGCTGGCCCAGTTCACCGGGGGTGTCGTGCATCAGCGGCGTGAGCACCAGGTCCTGCTGCGTGCCCAGGTAGGCGCCGCCGATTTCCTCGAACTTCTTGGCCAGTCCCTTGTAGATCTCCCAGTCCGAGCGCGATTGCCACAGCGGCTGCACGGCTTCGGACAGCGGATGGATGAAGGGGTGCATGTCGGACGTGTTCAGGTCGTCCTTTTCGTACCAGGTGGCGGTCGGCAGCACGATGTCGCCATACAGGCAGGTGGTGGACATGCGGAAGTCCAGCACCACCAGCAGGTCCAGCTTGCCCTCCGCGGCGGGACGCACCTTGACGTCGCGCGGCTTGATGCAATGGTCCTCGTCGCTCATCAGCGCGTTCTGGGTGCCCAGCAGGTACTTCAGGAAGTACTCGTGGCCCTTGCCCGAGCTGCCCAGGATGTTGGAGCGCCACACGAACATATTGCGCGGAAAGTTGGCGGGGTTGTCCGGATCGTCGCAGGAGAACTGCAGCTTGCCGTCCTTGATCTGCTGTACCGCATACGCGCCCGGCGCCATGCCGGCGGCGGCGGCGGCGCGCGTCACTTCCAGCGGATTGGTTTGCAGCTGCGGCGCGGAAGGCAGCCAGCCCAGGCGCTCGGCCTTGGCGTTATAGTCCAGCAGCGTCATCGGCGCCACGTCGCCGCCGGCCAGCGGCGAGGCGATTTCGTCGGTGTGCAGCTTCTCATGGCGCCACTGGCTGGTGTGGGCGTAGAAGAAGGAGGTGCCGTTCATCTGGCGCATCGGACGGTTCCAGTCCTGCGCAAAGGCCAGCGGCGTCCAGCCGGTTTGCGGACGCAGCTTCTCCTGGCCCACGTAGTGCGCCCAGCCGCCGCCGGACTGGCCGATACAGCCGCACATCATCAGCATGTTGATGATGCCGCGATAGGTCATGTCCATGTGATACCAGTGGTTCAGCGCCGCGCCCACGATGACCATGCTCTTGCCGCGCGTCTTGTCGGCGTTCTCGGCGAACTGGCGCGCCACGGTGATGACGTCGGCCGCCTTCACGCCGGTGTGCTTGACCTGCCAGGCCGGCGTGTAGGGCACGTCGTCCTCGTAGCTGGAAGCGACGTTGCCGCCGCCCAGGCCGCGGTCCACGCCGTAGTTGGCCAGGGTCAGGTCGAACACGGTGGCCACCAGCGCGCTGCTGCCGTCGGCCAGGGTCAGGCGCTTGACGGGCACGTTGCGCAGCAGGATATCGGAAGCGTCCTTGCCGCCGAAGTAAGGGAAGGCCACCGGCAGTACCTCGCCGCCGGCGCCCAGCAGCGACAGCTGCGGATCGACCGGCTGGCCGTTGCCGCCCTGCTTCATCTCCAGGTTCCACTTGCCGGACTCGCCCCAGCGGAAGCCGATCGAGCCGGCCGGCGCCACGATGGCGCCGCTGGCCTCGTCGATCACCAGGGTTTTCCATTCCGGATTGTTGGTCTCATCCAGGCTGTGGTCCAGGTGCGAGGCGCGCAGGAAGTAGTCCGGCGCCAGGTGGCCATTGTGCTCCTTGAGCAGCACCAGCATGGGGAAGTCGGTGTACTGCTTGGCGTACTCCTTGAAGTACTTCGACTGGCCCTCGGTGTGGAATTCCTTCAGGATCACGTGGCCCATGGCCATGGCCAGCGCGGCGTCGGTGCCCTGCTTGGGCGCCAGCCAGATGTCGCCGAACTTGGCCATCTCGCCGAAGTCGGACGACACGGCCACGGTCTTGGTGCCCTTGTAGCGCACCTCGGTGTAGAAATGGGCGTCGGGGGTGCGCGTCATCGGCACGTTCGAGCCCCACACCATCAGGTAGGTCGAGTTGTACCAATCGGCCGATTCCGGCACGTCGGTCTGCTCGCCCCATACCTGCGGGCTGGCCGGAGGCAAGTCGCAGTACCAGTCATAGAAGCTCAGCGCCACGCCGCCGATCAGCGACAGGTAGCGCGTGCCGGCCGCGTAGCTGACCATGGACATGGCGGGAATCGGCGAGAAGCCGACGATGCGGTCCGGGCCGAACTTCTTGATGGTGTAGGCATTGGCGGCGGCCATCATCTCGTTGGCGTCGTCCCACGAAGCGCGCACGAAGCCGCCCTGGCCGCGCACGGTCTTGTAGCGGGCCGCGCGGGCCGGGTCCTGGCTGATGTACTCCCAGGCGGTGACCGGATCCATGGTCACGCGCGCCTCGCGCCACATCTCCATCAGGCGGCCGCGCACCATCGGATACTTCACGCGCTGCGCCGAGTACACGTACCAGGAATAGCTGGCGCCGCGCGGGCAGCCGCGCGGCTCGTGGTTGGGCAGGTCCGGGCGGGTGCGCGGATAATCGGTCTGCTGGGTTTCCCAGGTAATCAGCCCGTTCTTCACATACACCTTCCAGCTGCAGGAGCCGGTGCAGTTCACGCCGTGCGTCGAGCGCACGATCTTGTCATGCTGCCAGCGCTGGCGGTAAGCGTTCTCCCAGGTGCGGTCCTCGTCCACCACGGCGCCGTGGCCGTTGGAAAAGGTTGACCTGGCCTTGCTGAAGAAATTCAGGCGATCCAAAAAATGACTCATGCTGGCTCCTCGCTGGCGCCTGTCGGGCGCCGGGCTATAAACACCGCTCCACGCAACATGCATGGAGCCGTCGATGGAAGCAGTCTACGAAGACGGCGCCCTATTGGATATTGGCAAGAAGTGCATCCGGCACGGCGAGAAGGAGTAAGCCGGGTAGTGCTTTGTGACTAGGACGCCGCGCCGGATGGGCGGCACAGGGGAATGGCGGGCGCACCGCCGGGGCGCGCGGGGCGGGCAAGCTGGGCTGACTGGGCCGGGTGGGCCGGCCGCGGCTGGGCGCACAGGCACGGCGCCGGCGGCGGCGGATGATCGCGCCACTCCAGCAGCAGCATGGCGGCCAGCGCCGCCAGCGACGCGGCCTGCACGGCCAGGCCAAGGGGCGCGGGCCTTTGGGATCGGAACATCATGACTCCTTGAAAACGGGCACCTGCCCGCGCCGCCATTGTCGGCAGCCGCCGCGCGCGCCGCCTTGATGTGCATCAAGCCCAGCCGGGCGGCGCGGCGCCTCGTGCGAAATGCCTATGCGCCCTCGTGCCGACCGCCTATAGCCGTGCGGGCGCGGCTGGGATATACCTACGGCATGGCCGCCGCGCGCGGCAGTCCCCACCCAACAATGACAAGGAAACCACATGAAAATCGCCAGTTTTGAAGACCTGCTCGCCGCCGCCGCCGCGCAGGATCAGCCGCAGCGGCTGCTGTTCGCCTTCAGCATGGCCGAGTCGGCGCCCGGTCACCGTGGCGCGGACGCGCCGCAGACGCTGATCCCGGTGATGTGCGCCGACAAGGCGCCGGAAGACGTGGCCAGTTTCGGCCAGCTGGCCGGCGAAGCGGCCGAAATCGGCGCGCAATGGGACATGGTGATGGTCAGCGCGCTGTCTGGCGCAGCGGGCGCCCAGCCCCCCGCCGGCACGGTCGAGCAAGCCCTGCGGCGCATGCTGCGCGCCATCCAGGACGGCCAGCTCGACTGGATGCTCGCCTTCGACCGCCAAGGCCGCCTCATGCGCCCCGAACCCGCCTGATCCCCCAAGCGGCCTGAGCCGCATCCCTGCCAATTCGGGGTCTGACCCCGAATTGGCAGGGATGC
>NZ_BAAKJE010000170.1:0-20795 GCF_059704565.1 Massilia sp. NBRC 108631 | reverse complement strand
CCCTTCCCATCCCGAACAGGACCGTGAAACGATTTTGCGCCGATGATAGTGCTGCAACCAGTGTGAAAGTAGGTTATCGTCAGGCTAGTTATATGAAAAAGCCCTGCCAGTGATCTGGTGGGGCTTTTTTGCGTTTGTGCGGCAACTACACAATTGCAAGATCGCCATCCTTTTCTGTTATGCTTTATGGAACTATTTCATAGGGAGCATCAGGTGCGAAAGAGCGTGGCGAAGTGTCTGGGCTTGGGCACGTTGGGACTGGCGGCGCTGGCAGCGGTTCTTTTGCTGGCCGGCTTGTCAAAATCGGAAGTCGAGCTGACGCCGAACGGCGTACACAGCCGTTTGCTGTTCCCTGCAGGCGCCAGCAAGGATGCCGCGATCCAGCTGTGGGGTGGCACCGGTGACAAACCTGTGCTCCCCGGCTTTCTCGATGGCCCCGTAGTGCGCAACGAAGCGGACGGTACATGGTCCGCCGCCTGGTTCTGCGAAGACCGGGTCGAGCGCAGCAGCGGCGCCGGCGCCGAACTGCACATTAGCTGTGGCGGCAAGCAGTCGCGCTACCCGGTGTCGGCCCCACCTTCCGTGCCTCCCTCCGTCATTCCCATGCCGGCCCAATTGCTGGTGCTGAGCGATGTCGAAGGCAACCTCGCTTTCCTCGACGCGGCGCTGCAAAAGCTGGGCGTCGCCGATGCCGATGGGAATTGGCGCTACGGCAGGGGCCAGCTGGTGATTGCCGGCGATGCGGTGGACCGGGGCCGTGACGTATTTGGCGTGCTGTGGCGTATTTATGGGCTCAGCCTGCAGGCGGCGCAGGTGGGCGGCGCCGTGCACATGGTACTGGGAAATCACGAGCAATATCTGCTGCGGGGCAATGTCTCACGCGCCAACCGCGAGCATCTGTACGCGCTTGAGCAACTGGGCGGGCAGCGCGCCGCATTTGCCGCCGATACCGTGCTGGGAAACTGGCTGCGGGCGCAGCCGGTGGTGGTGCAGGCAGGCAAGGTTTTGCTGACGCATGGCGGCATCAGCCGCGAAGTGGCCGCCAGCGGTCTGAGCGTGGAACAATTGAACGAGGCCATGCGGCGCTACTGGCGCGGCGAACCGGCCAGCAAGGCAGAGCTGGACGCGGTGCTCGGGGCGGACGGTGTCAGCCGCTATCGTGGATATTTCGATGCCGGAGACAAGAAAGAGTCACGGGCCAGCCAGGAGGATATCGAAGCGGCGCTGCGCCATTTCGGCGCGGATGCCATCGTCGTGGGCCACACGCAGGTCGAGCGGGTAAGCAGTTTATACCAGGGCCGGGTCCACGCGGTGGACGTCAACAGCAACGGCGCCGCGCCTGAAGTGCTGCTATTTGAGAACGGGGTGCCACGCGTGGTGGACATGGGGGTGGGCCGGGCCTTGCCCGAGGGCGCGCCAGCCGCAGCGTTGCGCCCGTTCAAGCTGACCGCCGCAGCCGACTGGCAGGCGCTGGGCCGCAATGTGCAAGCCGCCTGGCGCTTGTCGCGTTTGCCGCACCCGTATTGAGGCGCGCCCTGGACACCGGCGAGATCGTGGATGGGCTGGCCGCTGCCGGCAGCGAGGATGCGTTGCGTACCGTGGTGGCGCACGCCGCCCGCGAACTGGGTTTTGATTACTGCGCCTATGGCATGCGCGCGCCGCTGCCGGTGTCGAATCCCCGCATCCACATGTTCAGCAATTATCCAAGCGCATGGCAGCAGCGCTATGCGCAGGAAAACTACCTGGCGGCCGATCCAACCGTGGCCTATGCCTTGCGCTCGGTGCAGCCTGCGGTCTGGGACGAGTCGCTGTTCAGCCCGAATCCCGGCTTATGGGAGGAGGCGCGCGCGCATGGCTTGAACGTAGGCTGGGCGCAATCCTCATGCGACGCGCAAGGCGGCGTGGGCATGCTGACTTTGGCGCGCGGCCATGAAGCGCTGGGCGCGGCGGAACTGCGGCACAAGGGCGCGCATATGTCCTGGCTGGCGCATGCGGCGCACGCGGCCATGGCGCGTCTGCTGGCAAGCCAGTTGCCGCAGTTGCCGGCATTGACTGCGCGCGAAGCCGAAATGTTGCGCTGGACCGCGGACGGCAAGACCTCCGGCGAGACTGCCCAGATCACCGGCATCGCGGAGCGCACCGTGAACTTTCACCTCAATAACGCCGTCGAAAAGCTGGGCGTGGCCAACAAGACCGCCGCCGCCGTCAAGGCCGCGATGCTGCGTCTACTGTAAACATTGACAGTTATTCTGCGGCCCGCGATCGCGTCTAATGGCGGGCATGGATTCCCAATCACACGCCGCCGAACTCCTGATGGTTGCGCTGGCCCTGCTGGCCGCCAAGGCGTTCGTCGCGCTCAATATCGACCTGTCCACCTACCTGGGATAGCCCAGGTAGGGGAGGGTTGGCTTATTTAGCGATCAGCAGCAGGGCGCCGCGTCCGCACAGGCCATAGGACGTGTTTTCGCCGCCGATCAGGTCTTCGCTGCCGGGCGCCCGCACCTGCGCGGCGCCTTCGGCCCAGCCGCAGCTGTCCGTTACCCGGTACCAGGTCTTGCCGGCGCCCGGCCACGGCAGCACGAAGTTCACCTGCGCGCTCCACGCGTTGTAGGCGACATAGATGGCCGAGGCGCTGTCGCCGAACTCGCTGCCGTCGATGCGCCAGCCGATGGCATGGTTGGCGGTATCGTTGAAGTAGGCCGCGTCCGCCACCTGGCCGTTCGGCTTGAACCAGCGCAGCTGTTCCATCACGTTGCCGTTGTTGTCCACGGCCGAGTAGAAGTTGGCCGGGCGCAGCGCCGGATGGGCTTTGCGGAACGCGATCATGCCTTTGCTGAAGTTCTGGAAATTGCTCTGGTCCGTGGTCCAGCTCCAGCCCTGCCAGTTCGCGCTGGAATCGAGGTTGTAGGGGTTGTTGTTGCAGTTGAGGCTGCGCAGCGCCTCGTCGCCGCCGACCACCATCGGCACGCCGGCCGACAGCATCATCAGGGCCATGCCGTTGCGCGCCGCCTTGCGCTGGTCGGCCGCGATGTTGCCCTGGTCCCAGCTGTGGTTGTTGTCTTCGCCGCCGTCGCTCACGCCGTAGGGCCAAGGCTGGGTGTTGTTCTTGCTGTTGCAGCCGTACAGGTCTTTCAGCGTGAAACCGTCGTGCGCGGTGATGAAGTTGACCGAGTTCCACGGCTTGCGGCCGTCGTCGCCGTATAAGTCGCTGGAGCCGGCGAAGCGGGTGGCCATGGAGCCGGTTGTGACGGTGACCGAGCCGAGCTGGTTCTGGCTGGCGCGCACCATGTCGCGGTACAGGCCGTTCCATTCGGACCAGCCGGCCGGGAAGCCGCCCACTTGGTAGGAGTTGCCGCCGATGGCCCACGGCTCGGCGATCAGGTCGACGCCGCTGCCGCCCCCTGCTGGGCGCGGCGGCAATTCGGCCACGATGCGGTTGAGCGCGTTGCCGCTGTCGGTTTTCAGGAAGTTGAAGCAGCCGTGCTCGCAGGTGTTGCCCAGCACCGAGGCCAGGTCGAAACGGTAGCCGTCCACGCCCAGCGTGTCGCGCCAGTAGGCCAGCGAGTCGACGATCAGGTTCTGGGCGATGGGGTTGCGGGTGTTGTAGTTGCCGCCTACGCCCGTGTTGTCCCACGACGATTGCATGTCGCTGGTGAGCGAGTAGTAGGTGGGGTTGTCCAGGCCGCGCATGCTTTGCACGTTGTAGGTGGTAGTGTCGCTGCCGGACCAGGCGCCGCCTTCTCCGGTATGGTTGTAGACCACGTCGATCAGCACCTTGATGCCCTGGTCGTGGAAAGCCTTCACCATTTCCTTGAACTCGCGGGTGGGGCCGCCCGGGGTCTTGTCGGCGGCGTAGCGGCGGTCGGGGGCGAAGTAGTTCAGCGTCATGTAGCCCCAGTAGTTGTCGCCGGTGGTGCTGGTCGGGTCGGCGTCGTTGGTGTCGTTCTGGGTTTCCTGTACCGGCAGGAATTCGATGGTGGTCACCCCCAGGCTGGCCAGGTAGGCCGCTTTCAGGCCCGCGCCCTTGTAGGTGCCGCGGTAGGCGGCGGCAATCCCGGTGTCGTTCTGGGTCAGGCCGCGCACGTGGGCTTCGTAGATGATGTCGTCTTTCAGCGCGCGGGTCGGCTTGGTGCCGATCGATTGCGTGTCGCCGGCCAGCACCATGCCTTTCGGTGCAGAAGAGCCGCTGTCGATGTTGCGGTACAACGCGCCGCTGGCGTAGATGGTGGCGTTGCTCATGGTCGGCGTGGTCGGGTCGTGGCTGAGCTCGCGGGCGTACGGGTCGCTTAGCAGCTTGTTCGGATTGAAGCGGTTGCCGGCCGCGTCCACGTCGCTGATGAAGCCGGTGGCCGAGCCCTTGGTCCAGGCCGCGTTGTAGGGCCAGTTTGGGCCCCAGGCGCGGTAGCCGTAGTAGACGGTGCCGGTGATGCCGTAGCCGGCCAGCGCGGCGGCCGTGACATTGGCGCTCCAGACATTGCCGCTGCCCTTGGTCAGCACCAGGCGCGCTTTTTCCGCCGTGCCGGTGGCGCTGCTGTACAGGTAAAGCTCGATGCGGGTGGCGCGGCTGGAGTAGATGCGGAAGTTGACACTGGTCTTGCCAGCGTCATAGGCGGCGCCGAGCTGGCTGGCGTTGATGGCGGCGAGGGCTGGGGCAGGGACTGCCAACAGGCATGTTGCAGACAGCGAGGAAAGCGCGAACGCGGCCATGGCGGCGCTCGCGGTGCGGCGTAGTTTCATAAAGTCTCCGTTGTTTTAATATGTACTTTTACTACGGTGTGGCGATAAAAATGTACGCTCGTATACGAAAAGCGTCAACGAGCACGCGTTTTATGTTGTAGTTTCATTACACGAAGGGCGGAAGTTAGAATACCTGGATGCGCCTGCTCATCATTGAAGACAATCCAGATATTGTCGCCAACCTGTACGAATTCTTTGAACCCAAGGGCTATGTGCTCGACTCGGCGGTGAACGGGTACACGGGCCTGGGCCTGGCCAGCCAGCACCGGTATGACGCGGTGGTGCTGGATGTGATGCTGCCCGGCCTGAACGGGATGGAGCTGTGCCAGAAACTGCGCAACGAGCTGAACGATTCCACTCCGGTGCTGATGCTGACCGCGCGCGATACCCTGGCCGACAAAGTGGCCGGCTTCGACGCCGGCGCCGACGATTACCTGGTCAAGCCCTTCTCGCTGGTGGAGCTGGAAGTACGCCTGAAGGCGCTGGTGCGGCGCGCCAGGGGCAATCACGCGGCGGCGGCCGTGCTGCGGGTGGGCGAGCTCAGCTTCGATACCAGCACCTACACCGCCACCCGCGCCGGCCGGCCGCTGGCGCTGACCAAAACCGGCTACGTGCTGCTGCGCTGCCTGATGCGGGAAGCCCCGCGCCTGGTGCCGCGTGAAATGCTCGAGCAGGAAGTGTGGGGCGAGGACCGGCCCGACTCGGACGCGCTGCGCACCCATCTGCATGCGCTGCGCCAGGCGCTGGATAAGCCGTTTCCCTTCCCCATGCTGCGCACCGTGCCGGGCATCGGCTACAAGCTGGTGAGCCGCGAAGGCGAGCCGCAATGACGGCGGCCCACTCGCTGCGGCGCCACATCGTTGTCGCCTACACCCTGTATTCCTTTGGCTTCGTGCTGTTCTTCGCGCTGATCGCCGCCTTCGCGGTGGAAGGCATCGAAGAGCACCTGGTCGACAACCGCCTGCGCGAAGTGGCCGAATGGGCCGCGCCGCGCCAGGCCGGCAACCTGCCGGTGGAAATGCCGGCCGGTCTCAGCTTCCACCGCGGTGCTGACATTCCGCAGTCGCTGCGCGGCCTGCCGCCGGGAGTGCAGGAGAAGACCGTCGACGGCGTCGGCTTGCACGTGCTGGCCGGCCATGACGAGATGGGCGACTACGTGGCGGTGGACCACGAAAGCGATTACGAGAAAGTGGAACTGGTGGTGTACTCGGTGTTTGCCATCGGGTTTGTCGGCTTCCTGCTGTTCTCTTATTTCCTGGGCGGCTACGTGGCGCGCCGGCTGGTCACGCCGATCACGGGCATGGCCGAGGCGGTGCGGGCCGACATTCCCAATCTGCCGCTGCAGGAGCGCAAGGACGAGCTGGGCGTGCTGGCGCGCGCCTTTGCCGCCCACACCGCGCAGCTGCGCGACGTGCTGGAGCGCGAGCGCTTCTTCACCGGCGACGTGAGCCATGAATTGCGCAGCCCGCTAACCGTCATCATGGGCGCGGCCGAAGTGATCATGGCGCAGGGCGAGGGCAGCGCCGGCTACGCGCAGGCGGCGCGCATTTACCGCGCGGCACAGGAGGCGGCCGAGTGTGTGACGGTGCTGCTGCTGCTGGCGCGCGCGCCGCAGCTGGATGATCAGGCGCAGGTCGATATCGGCCAGGTGGCGCGCGGCGAGACGGAACGCTACCAGCACCTGGTGGCGGCGCGCCCGGTGCGCTTGCTGTTCGACGGCGGCGCCGCCGCTGACGGCCATCCCGGCAGCTTTGCCGTGCGCGCCCCGCGCGAACTGTGCATGAGCGCGATCGGCAACCTGGTGCGCAATGCCTGCCAGTACACCGAGCGCGGCACGGTCACCGTGCGCATGGGGCCGCGCAGCGTCAGCGTGGAAGACACCGGTCCGGGCTTGCCGGCGGCGGTGCGCGCGGCGCTTGCCGGCGGGGAGCGGGGCGCCTCGCAGCAGGGCGTGCCGGCTGCCGGCAGCGCCGGTTCGGCCGGCACCGGTCTCGGCCTGGCCCTGGTGCGCCGCATCTGCGGCTATCTGGGCGCCAGCCTGGTGCTGGAAGACCGGCCCGGCGGCGGCAGCATCTTCGTGATCCGCTTTGCCGACAAATAGGTCTTGCGAGGGGTATTGGCGTCGATTGCTGCAGGGTTTAACGCGGCCTTAACGCCCGGTTGACGCAGGCTTGACCGGCCGCTGGCTATAGTGGCCGCTGTCTCTCCACAGCCGTCTGGAACCCTTGTGACTGTCAAATTCTCTCCGCGCCTGAGCGCCCCCATGTTCACGCTGGCCGCATCGGTCTTCCTGGTGGCGGCTTACAACCACAGCTTCTGGCAGCGTTTCCTGCTGGCCACCGGCGGTTTCAGCGCGGGCAACCTGCCGCTGCTGGCTGCCACCTTCCTGCTGCTGGTGCTGGCCTTCAACGCTTGCCTCAGCCTGGTCAACTTCCGCTTCCTCATCAAGCCGGTCGTCATCGTGCTGCTGCTGGCCACCTCGGCGGCCACCTACTTCATGAACGAGTACGGCACGCAGATCGACCGCGCCATGATTCAGAACGTGGTGGAAACCGACGTGCGCGAAGCGGGCGAGCTGTTCAGCCTGAACATGCTGCTGACCGTCGGCTTGCTGGGCGTGCTGCCGGCGCTGCTGGTGGCGCGCACCAGGCTGACGTTCGCGCCGCGCGGCCGCCACCTGCTGACCAACGCCGGCGTGCTGGCCGGCTCGCTGCTGCTGGCGGCGGCCATCCTGCTGCTGTTCTTCAAGAGCTACGCGCCGGCCGTGCGCGAGCACCGCGAATTGCGCTTCCTGCTGACTCCCACCAACTACATCCAGGCCGCCAACAGTTTCCTCAGGCAGAAATGGGCCAAGCCGCAGGTGGTGGCGCCGCTGGGGCGCGATGCCGCCAAGGGCGTGACCTGGACCGGGCAGGTGCGCCGCAGCGTCACTGTGCTGGTGGTGGGCGAGACGGCACGCGCGATGAACTTTTCTCTCAATAAATACGGCCGCGACACCAACCCGCTGCTGGCGCAGCAGCCGGGGCTGATCAACTTCAGCAATGTGTCCTCGTGCGGCACCGCCACTGCCGTGTCCGTGCCCTGCGTGTTTTCGGCGCTGGGACGCGAAAACTACTCAGACACGCGCGCCCAAGGCCAGGAAGGCTTGCTGGACGTGCTCAAGCACGCCGGTTTCGACGTACTGTGGCGCGACAATAACTCCGGCTGCAAGGGCACCTGTGCCCGGGTCGCCTACGAGGACTGGTCGCAGCCGGTGGCCGGCGATCCGCTGTGCACCAGCGAGGAATGCTACGACGAGAAGCTGCTCGAGCGCTTGCCCGAGCTGATCCGCGCGGCGAAGAACGACCTGGTCATCGTGCTGCACCAGAAGGGCAGCCACGGCCCCGCCTACGCGAAGCGCTATCCGGCCGCCTTCGGCAAGTTCGGTCCGGTGTGCGACACCAACGAGCTGGAAAAATGCTCGCAGGCGCAGATCACCGCAGCCTACGACAATACGATCCTGTACACCGACTACTTCCTCGACAAGCTGATCAAGCTGCTGCAGCAAGGCAGCGCCGACAGCGGCGTGGATACCGGCATGATGTACTTCTCGGACCACGGCGAATCGCTGGGCGAGAAGAATATGTACTTGCACGGCGCGCCCTACATTATTGCGCCGCCCGAGCAGCGCCGCGTGCCCTTCATGCTGTGGTTCTCGGACCAGTACGCCGAGCGCTTCAAGATCGACCGCCGCTGCCTGGCCGCGCGCGCCAGCCAGCCGTTCTCGCACGACAATGTATTCCATTCCGTGCTGGGCATGCTGGACGTGAGCACCGCCGTCTACAACCCCGCGCTGGACATGTTCAACGCCTGCACCCATGGCTGAAGAATTGCTGGGCTGGCCGGCGCTGCGGCGCGCGGCGTGGACGCTGATGGGGGCGGCGGCCCTCATCCTGCTGCTGGGCATGGGCAACGCCGACCTGGCGCTGGCCGACATGATGTTCGACTTCCACGTCCATGAATTTCCCTGGCAGCACGCCTGGCTGACCGAGCGTTTCAGCCACGGCGTGCTGAAAACGCTGCTGACCTTGCTGGGCGCCGTGCCGCTGGCGGCCTGCGCCTGGGACTTCCTCCAGCGGCGGCCGGGGCGCAACGGCGGCGGGCTGCCGGTCTGGTGGCGCTTGCGGCTGCGGCTGCTGTCGCTGTGTGTGGTGCTGGTGCCGCTGCTCACTTCCATGCTGAAACGCGCCAGCCGTTCGCACTGCCCGTGGGAGCTGGAGCGCTACGGCGGCTACCAGCCGTATTACCGGCTGCTGGAATCCATGCCGCACTGGGTGGAATCCGGCCACTGCCTGCCGGGCGGACACGCGTCCAGCGCGCTGTGGCTGGTCGGCCTGGCGGTGTTCTGGCTGCCGCACCGGCCAGGCAAGGCCGCCGCGGCGGGGCTGGCCGCGCTGGGCCTGGGGGCGGCCGTGGGCTGGATGCAACAGATGCGCGGGGCGCACTTCCTTACCCACACGCTATGGTCGATGTGGATCGCCGGCGCCGTGCTGGCAGCGCTGCTGGCGGGGCATGCGGCGCTGCGTGCGGCCAGGGGGCATGCCGCTGCCCGGGCCGCCGCACCAGCACGCGGCCAAGCGCAGGGCAAAGTACTGGGCAAGCCGGTGAGTTGAGTTGTATGATTCATCATGTCACTCAACGAAAAGGTACCCCATGTCAGCTGAAGCAAAAAAATTTCGCCTGGTAACCCGCAGCGACTTTGACGGCCTGGTATGCGCTGTGCTCCTGAAACACCTGGACATGATCGACGACATCCTGTTTGTCCATCCCAAGGACATGCAGGACGGCAAGATAGCCATCAGTGACAAGGACATCACGACCAACCTGCCCTATGTAGCGGGCGCGCACCTGGCATTCGACCACCACTTGTCGGAAACCATCCGCAACACCGGCGAGCGCAGCAACCACATCATCCACCCCGAAGCGCCGTCGGCCGCGCGCGTGGTGTACGACTATTACGGCGGCCTGAAGGCGTTCCCGGCATCCTGGGACGGCATGATGGCGGCGGTGGACAAGGGCGACTCGGCCCAGTTCAACCGCGAGGAAGTGCTCAATCCGCAAGGGTGGGACCTGCTCAACTTCCTGATGGACGCGCGCACCGGCCTGGGCCGCTTCCGCGAGTTCCGCATCTCGAACTACAACCTGATGATGGACCTGATCGACTACTGCAAGAACCACACGATCGAACAGATCATGGAACTGCCGGACGTGAAGGAACGCAAGGAACTGTACTTCGAGCACAGCGAAAAGTGCAAGGACCAGATCCGCCGCTGCGCCACCATCCACCAGAACCTGGTGGTGCTGGATTTGCGCAAGGAAGAGACCATCTTCGCCGGCAACCGCTTCATCATCTACGCGATGTACCCGGAGACCAATATCTCCATCCACGTGCTGTGGGGCTTGAAGAACCAGAACACCGTGTTCGCCACCGGCAAGTCGATCCTGAACCGCACGTCCAAGACCAATATCGGCGCGCTGATGCTGGAATACGGCGGCGGCGGGCATGAGAACGCCGGCACCTGCCAGGTGGACAATGAGCGCGCCGACGATGTGCTGGGCGCGCTGATCACGCGCATCACCCACGAGGGTTGAGGCCAGGGCTGAGCGGGGCTGAACGCCCCGGACGTGAAAAAGGCGCCCGAGGCGCCTTTTTTTATGCTTCTTTTTCCGGCAGCGCGACCTGGTTGTCGGTGCTGAACTGGTAGTCCTTGAACACGTGCTCGGCGGTGAGCAGCTGGTAGCTGCCGTCTTCCTTCTTGTGCGAGGTGTCCTTCAGGCGGTAGGTGTAGTGGCCGCAGGTCCAGCAGTTGAAGTTGCGCATGTGGGTGCACAGGCAGGTCTTGTCCATCACCGAGATGCCCTTGTCGCTGCCGCCGTTGGCGACCACTTCGCGGTTGTAGGCGTTGATGTAGGAGCAGTTGCCGGTGGCGTCCAGCAGGTAGCCGTAGGATTCGCAGCCCGGGCGGATGCCGGCGCCGATGGCCGGCGTGTTCTTCAGCATGCGCATCGGGTAGCCGGTCGGCGAGACGCCGTTGACGATGATGTCTTCCTCGCTGGCCCTGAAGTATTCCTGCTTGACCTTCTCCGGCAGGCCGCATTCCTTGGTCACCGTGAAGCGGGTGGCCACTTGCACGCCGGCCGCGCCCGCTTCCAGGAAGGATACCGCGTCGCTGCCGGTGAATACGCCGCCGGCGGCGATCACGGGGATCTCCAGGTTTTCATTCTTCAGGTAAGCCAGCACTTCGGCCACGATGGTGTGCAGGTCGTAGTCCTTCCAGTCCTCCATGCCGAAGCCGAGGTGGCCGCCGGCCAGCGGGCCTTCGACGATGACGAAGTCCGGCGCGCGGTTCAGCTTGGCGTTCTTGCGCAGGAAAATCTGCAGCGCGCGCACCGAGGACACGATGATGCCCAGCTTGGCTTCGCGGAAGCGCGGGTGGTCTGCCATCAGCGCGAAGGAGCCGAAGTGCAGGCCGGCCGACAGCGTGATGCCGTCGATGCCCGCGTCCAGCGCCGCGTTCAGGCGGGTGCGCAGGGTTTCCTTGGGGCCGTTCATGGTCAGCTTTTCCATGCAGTTGACGAAGATCAGGCCGGGGCCTTTCTTCGCCGCCATGGTGCTGCCGATGTGGCGGCGCTGCGCGTCGGCCAGGCGCTCGAGGTCGAACTGCACCACGGCCTTGTCCATGTTAAAGATGTTGTACTTGTAGAGCTTGGTCTTGTCCTTGACGAAGGTGGTGTCGAATTTGCGGTCCGACACGTCTTCCACCATGGCGTCCGAGATGTGGCCGATGCCGCCCAGGCGGGCCGCCTCCAGCGCCAGCTCGGAGGTGGAAATGTCCACGCCCATGCCGCCTATCATGATGGGTACGTATTCCTTGTCGCCAAAGCGCAGGCGGAAGTCGTCTACTCGTTTCATTACACAGTCCTTAACTACGTGGCGCCGCCGGGCCGGAGCGGCCCTGCGGCAAGGTGCGGCGGGCGCACCGGGTCGGTACGGGAAAAGATCAGTCGCGGAAGTTGTTGAATTCCAGCGGGGTGTCTTTGACTTCCTTGCGCAGCATGGCCATGGCAGCCTGCAGGTCGTCGCGCTTGGCGCCGGTCACGCGCACCGATTCGCCCTGGATGCTGGCCTGCACCTTCATCTTGCTGTCCTTGATGATGCGGGTGATCTTCTTGGCGTCTTCCGTTTCCAGGCCGTTCTTGATCTTGATGACTTGCTTGACCTTGTCGCCGCCGATTTTTTCGATCTTGCCTTCGTCCAGGAAGCGCACGTCCACGTTGCGCTTGCCCAGTTTGTTGATCAGCACGTCCTTGACCTGGGTCAGCTGGAAGTCCGAATCCGCATAGGCGGTCAGTTCGGCTTCCTTTTGTTCGACATTGGCGCTGCTGCCCTTGAAGTCGAAACGGGTGGTGATTTCCTTCTTTGCCTGATCGACGGCATTGCGCACTTCGATCATATCGGCTTCGGAGACTACATCAAACGACGGCATGTTGCTTTCCTTTAATTAGTGCGGTGGCGCCCCGTGCTGCGGCGCCGCGTAAAAAGATGTGCCATTTTAACGGACAACGGACCGAACGCTCGGTCGTTTTTGACGTGATTTTTCGACTTTCCCACTATAATCGACCAAAATATCTACTCGGCTAAGCACTTGAACCTACCCCTTTGTCACAACTACTCCCTCCGTTCGCTTAACACTTTCGGCATAGACGCCCAGGCCGCAACGTATTTGCGGGTGGCGTCGGCGGAACAGCTGCAGGCGGCGCTGGCCGATCCCGCGCTGGCGGCGCTGCCGCGCCTGGTGCTGGGCGGCGGCAGCAACCTGCTGCTGACCGGCGACTTTCCCGGCCTGGTGCTGCACATCGCCATCCACGGCCGCGAGGTGCTGGAAGGCACGGCCACGCATCACCACGTGCGCGCGGCGGCCGGCGAGAACTGGCACCAGTTCGTGCAGTGGACCTTGTCGCACGGACTGGACGGGCTGGAAAACCTGTCGCTGATCCCCGGCACGGTGGGCGCGGCGCCGATCCAGAACATCGGCGCCTATGGCGCCGAGACCAAGGATTTTTTCCACAGCCTGACGGCCTGCGACCCGGCCACCGGCCAGCTGCTCACGATGCACGCGGCCGACTGCCGTTTCGGCTACCGCGACAGCGTATTCAAGCAGGAAGCGGGGCGCGGACTGATCATCGTCGATGTCACCTTCGCCTTGCCGCGCGCGTGGCAGCCGAATCTGCGCTACGCCGAACTGGCGCAGGCGGTGGACCAGCAGGGCATCGATACGCCGAGCGCGCAGCAGGTGGCGGACACGGTGATCGCCGTGCGGCGCCGCAAGCTGCCGGACCCGGCCGATATCGGCAACGCGGGCAGCTTCTTCAAGAATCCGGTGGTGAGCGGCGAGCAGTGCGCGCAGTTGCTGGCGCAGTTCCCGGCGCTGGTGCACCACCGGCAGGCCGACGGCAGCGAGAAGCTGGCCGCCGGCTGGCTGATCGACCAGTGCGGCTGGAAGGGCCGCAGCATGGGCGCGGCGGGCGTGTATGAGAAGCAGGCGCTGGTGCTGGTGAACCGCGGCGGCGCCACCGGCGCCGACGTGCAGCGCCTGGCGCAGGCGATCCAGGATGACGTGCAGGCGCGCTACGGCGTGCGCCTGGAGCCCGAGCCGGTGTTCGTGTAAAGCGCGTTAGCGCCCTGGCGCGCAATCCGCCACGCTCGGGCCGCCACGCTCAGCCCGCCACGCTCAGGCTGACGCCACCTGGTTGCGGCCGGCCTTCTTGGCCGCGTACAGCGCGCGGTCTGCGCTCTCGATCAGCTCCTCGATGGTGGAGTGCGGCGAGGGCACCACGCTGGCCACGCCGATCGACATGGTCACCACGCCCAGCGGCGCGGCATTCGGATTCTCGATGGCCAGCTTTTCCAGGTGCTGCACGCACGACTGCGCCAGCTGTACCGCGCCCTCCAGCCGGGTGTCCGGCAGCACAATGGCGAATTCCTCGCCGCCGTAGCGCGCCGCCAGGTCGGCCGGACGCTTCAGGTGCTCGGTCAACACGGCGGCCGTCTTCTTCAGGCACAGGTCGCCGGTCAGGTGGCCGAAGGTGTCGTTGTAGATCTTGAAAAAGTCCACATCGCACAGCAGCAGCGACAGCGGCTGGCGTTCGCGCTGGCCGCGCTGCCACTCCAGCTTCATGGTCTCGTCGAAGCGGCGGCGGTTGGCGATGCCGGTCAGGCCGTCCAGCGCGGCCAGCTTTTGCAGCTCGATGTTGGCGTCGGCCAGGTTCTTCTGGCTCTCGCGCAGGAAGCGGAAGGCCTGGTCGCGCTGCAGCCGGCTGATGTGGGCGGCCGAGTGGTAGCGCACGCGCGCCAGCAGTTCCAGCTTGTCCGGCAGCTTGACGAGGTAGTCGTTGGCGCCCACGGCGAAGCTGTGCGCCTTGAGCTTGGGATCTTCCTTGGCCGACAGCACGATCACCGGCACATGGCGTATCAGTTCGTCGTCGCGGTAGGCCTGGATCAGCGCGAAGCCGTCCACCGACGGCATCACCAGGTCCTGCAGGATGACGGTGGGCTGCAGCTGGCCGGCGGTCTGCTGCGCCAGCGTGGCGTCGGTCACGTAGTGGAACTCGATGTCGGGCTGGTCGCTGAGCATGCGGCGTACCGCCTCGACGATGATCAACTGGTCGTCCACCAGCAGGACGCGCACCTTGAAGGCCGTGAGGGCCGGCTCCAGTTCCGCTGGAACGGAAAAACTATGGGACATTGCAGCTCTCTTGGTTGCTAGCCCCGGCTGCCGGTGGTGCTGCGCAGCATGGGGCCTATCTTATCTAATGGCAGTATCAGTTGTGCCGCATCCAGCTCGGCAGCCGCACGCGGCATGCCGTACACCGCGCAGCTGGCCTGGTCCTGCGCGATGGTGGTATGGCCGGCACGGCGCATGGCCAGCAAGCCTTCCGCCCCGTCGCGGCCCATGCCGGTCAGCAGCACGCCCACCGCGTCGCCGCGCCAATGCTGCGCCACACAACGGAAAAACACATCCACCGAGGGGCGGTAGGCGTAGTCCTTCGGTGTCGCATCGTAACCCAGCCGGTAGTCTTTATCCAGTACCAGATGGTCATTGCTCTTGGCGATAAGCACCGTGCCGGGCGCCAGCTCGTCGCCGTGCTCAATGGCGCGCACCGGCATCTGCAGCTGTTCGCCCAGCCACCTGGCGAAGTGTTCGGCGAAGTTCTCGTCGATATGCTGCACCACGACGATGGCGCAGCCGGGCGGCGGCAGCCAGCCGGCCAGTATCTTGGACACCGCCAGCGGCCCGCCGGTGGAAGCGCCGATCGCCACCAGCTTGGTCACCGGCGCTTCCCGGCGTTCGGCCGCGGCCGTGCTGCTGCGCGGCTGCATGGCCTGGCTGCCACCGCTATGGCGTATCAGCTTGTCCATGGTCTTGATCTTGGCCAGCAGCTCCTCGGCGCCGCCGGCTTTCCCCTGCAGCATGGGGGTGGCGGTCACATCGAGCGCGCCGGCGCCCAGTGCGCGGAACACCTGGTTGACGTTGTCTTGCGGCCGCCCGGTCACCACCAGGATGGCGCACGGGCTTTGCTCCATGATCTGGCGCGTGGCCTCCACGCCGTCCAGTTCCGGCATGTTCAAGTCCATCAGCACCAGGTCCGGGCGGTTCTCGGCGCACATGCGCACCGCTTCCACGCCGGTGCGGGCGATCCACAGCACCTGGTGTTCCTGGGTGCTGGCCACCACGCGGCGCAGCGCTTCGGCGGCCATGGCGACGTCGTTGGCGATGGCGATTTTCATTTGCGTGCGTCCCCTATCAGGTCGGCCACGGCGTCGAGCAGGGTCTCGTCGTGGAAGCTGCCCTTGGTCAGGTAGTAGTCGGCCCCGGCCGACATGCCGCGCGCCCGGTCTTCCGGACGGTCCTTGTAGGATACGATCATCACGGGCAGTTTGTGCAAGTGCAGGTCCTTCTTGATCAGGTTGACCAGTTCGATGCCGTCCATGCGCGGCATGTCCACGTCGGTGATGACCAGGTCGTATTCGCCGCTGCGCACCACGTTCCAGCCGTCGATGCCGTCGATGGCGATGTCCACTTCGAAGCCGCGGCCAACCAGCAGCTTGCGTTCCATTTCGCGCACCGTCAGCGAGTCGTCCACCACCAGGATACGCTTCATGCGGCGCTTCTCGCCGCGGTTGCCGCGCGCCAGTTGGTGCAGGCCGCCTTCGTGCAGCAGCTTGTCGATCGAAATCAGCAGGTCCGGCACGTCCAGGATCAGTACCGGTTCGCCGTCGTCGAGCAGGGCGGCGGCGGAGATGTCGCGCATCTTGCCGAAGATGGGATCGATGGCTTGCACCGCCAGGCTTTGCTCTCCGCGTATCGCGTCCACCACCATCGCGTAGCGGCGCGTGCCGGTGCCGATCAGCACCACCGGCAGTTCGGCCTCGGAGGCGCTGCTGTCGCCCAGCTCCAGCACCTGGGCCGCCGACACCAGCCCAAGGTGCTCGCTGGCGTGGTCGAAGAACTGCTTGTTTTCCAGGGTGTGGATGTCGGACTGCGGCACCTTGATCACCCGCTCGACCTTGACGATGGGGATGGCGTAGGCCTCGCCCTTGATGTCCACCACCAGCGCGCGCACGATGGACTGCGTCAGCGGCAGCGTGATGTAGCTGCGGAAGCCGCGCCCTTGCTCCGACTCGAGCCGCACGGTGCCGTTCTGCTGGCGGATGGTGTCGTGCACGATGTCCAGGCCCACGCCGCGTCCGGAGATTTCGGTGGTGTTTTCTTTCAGGCTGAAGGCGGGCAGGAACAGGAACTCGAGCAGTTCGGCCTGCGACATGGCGGCGGCCATGGCGGTGCTGGCCATCTTGCGCTCGACCACGGTGCGGCGGATTTTTTCCAGGTCCACGCCGCGCCCGTCATCGCTGATCTCGATGCTGAGCATGCCGGCGCGGTGGCGCGCTTCGAGCACGATCGAGCCGGTGGCCGGCTTGCCCAGCGCCACCCGTTCCGCGGCCGGTTCCATGCCGTGGTCGATGGCGTTGCGCAGCATGTGGTTAAGCGGGCTCTCGATCTTGGCCAGGATGTCGCGGTCGACCAGTGTGTCTTCGCCGTCGATGCGCAGCTGGACGTCCTTGCCCAGGCTGCGCGCCAGGTCGCGTACCATGCGTGGGAAATGCTGCACGCCGTCGCGGAACGGGCGCATGCGCAGCGCCAGCACCTCGTCCACCATATTCTGCGACAGCGTAAGCAGGCGGCGTTCCCAGTTTTCGAAATCGGCGATCTGTTCCAGCACGAACTGCTTGAGAGGCTGGGTCTTTTGCAGGGCCAGCAGCGACTTTTCCTTCAGGCCGGCGTCGCTGCTGCCGGAGACCGCTTCGTGCAGCTGTTCGATCACCGTGACCAGGCTGGCCTGGTTGCGCTTGAAGCGCTGCATGGCTTGCAGCATGGGGTGCATCTGGTGCGCGTTGATGCGCGATTCGCTGGCCAGCGACAGCAGGCGGTCGAAGTTTTGCGCGGTCTTCATCGGCGCCATGATGCGGGCGCCCGGGGCGGCGGCGGGTTCGTCGGTGTCCAGGGGCGCTGCGGCCGATGCCGGCGCCAGCGCTGCGGGCAGTGCGCCGGCGCCGAGCGCGTCTGCCTGGGCTTCGGCGTCGGCCATATCGGCCAGCAGCGCGGCGATGTCTGGCGGCGTCGGCGCGGCGGTGGGGCGCGCAGCGGTGGCCGGCGGGAGGGCGGACGGCGTATCGGATGTGCCGACGGCGGCAGGCCCCGACAGTGCGGCGCCGGCAAAGCTGCTCACCGGTTCCGGCAGGAAGGCGATGCCGGCAATGCTGTCCATGGTCTTTTTGATCTGCGCGCCGTTGGCGGCCAGCCATGGTGTCACGCTGTTGTCGTCCAGGCGCGATACCTGCAGGATCAGGTCCACCCCCGCCAGCAGCGCGTCGACCCGGTTGGGCGTCAGTTTCAGCTTGCCGTGCTGGGCGGCGATGAAGGCGTCCTCCATGCCGTGCGCCAGCTGCACCACCACGTCCAGGCCGACGATGGCGGCCGCGCCCTTGATCGAGTGGGCCGCGCGCATCATCGGCTCGACCGCGTTGGCGTCGCCGCCATGGCGCTCCATGGCCAGCAGGCCGTCGGTCAGGATCACCGTCTGCGCATCCGCCTCCATGCGGAACAGCTCCTGCATCGAGAATTGGCTCAGATCGCCGTTGTTGTCCTGGCTCATCGCAGCGTCCTTGCAAGTTGGTAGCCGAGCAGGCCGGCGTCGAGGCAGCCGACTTGCATGCCGTCGTGCGTGATCACGCCGGTCAGGTAGCGCGACAGGCCTTTGTTGATGGTGGCGGCGGGCGGCTGCACGTCGGACGCCGCGTAGCGCAGGATGCCGTGCAGGTCGGCCACCGGCAGCGCGTAGGGCTGGCCGTCCCATTGCACCAGCAGCAGGCGGGCAAAGGTGTGGCGGCCGGTGCGGGCCACGCTCTCGGTGTCGTCCACGTCCAGCAAGGCGGCCAGCGAAATGCAGGGGTAAAGCTTGCCGCCGACATTGACCACGCCCGCCAGGCCGCGCGCGTTGCGGTGCGGCAGGCGGTGTGGCGCCGCCTGGGGCGCCACCGACAGGAACACGGAGGTCGGCAGCGACAGCCACTCGCGGCCGATGCGGAATACCAGGCAGGAGCTGTCGAGCTGTGCGCGGTTGTCCTCGGGCTGCCGGAAGTGCTCGGCCCATTCCTGCTTGTAGGCGGCGTCCACCGGGCGCTGCAGGTTGCGCTGGGCGGCGCCGGCGTAGACGTCGCAGTTGCGGCAGTGGACGAACTGCTGCAGCTTCTCGCAGCTATGATCGCCGGAGACCCCGATGCGGTTCCAGCAGTCGTTGATGTCCTGGATGGATTGTTCGGCGATGGTCATCATGGTTCGGCTCTCGCGGGGCTATTCTTCTGCTGGCGCTGGTAAATACGCGCGGCGCGCGCCTTCAGCGTGGCCGCACCGCTGCTGTTGCCGGACTGCTCGGCCAGCAGCGCCAGGTGGCACAGGGCTTCGTAGTGGTCGGGCTGCAGGTAGATGCAGCGGCGCCAGTGTTCTTCGGCCTGCGCGGACTGGCCGGCGTGCTCGCTCAGCATGCCGAGGATGAAATAGGCGCCGGCGGTCTCAGGGGCCGCCGCGAGCACGGCCCGGCAGGCTGCTTCCGCGTCGCCGGTTTCGCCACGGTCGGCCAGTTTGCGCGCTTGCAGCAGCAGTTCGGCGGCACAGGGCGGCGCCGGCGCGGCCGGCGCCCGCGCAGCGGCACCGCTCACCGGGGACGCGCCTGATGGCGCTCCCGAGGGCCTGGCAGCGCGTGCGGCAATCGGCGCGGCGGGCGCTGCGGGCGCTGCGGCCATGGCAGCGGAGGTGGCGGAGAACGCGGTTGCGGGCGCGCTGGCGCGCCGGGCGGCCTCGGGACGCGGCATTGCAGGGGCGGCGGCGAGTGCAAGCACCTGCGGCCGCACGCTCTTGCGGCGCTCGGCGGTGAAGGGCGGCGGCATGCCAGCCGGTGCGGCGTTCGCCGGTACGGACAGCATGGACAGCACAGCGCTGGCCGCGTCCTTTCTCAGGCCGAATGCTTGCCGGTGCGGCAGCGGGGTGAAGCCGTGGTGTGCAAACGAGGGCACTTCGGCATAGCCGGCGAACAGGATGCCGTCGTCCGCCAGCAGCGCGGACAAGCGTTCGATGGCGGCCTTGGTGGTCGGCTTGTCGAAGTAGATCAGCAGGTTGCGGCAGAAGATGATGTCGTAGCGGCGGCCGCCGGCGTCGAGCTCCAGCAGGTTGCCCTGGCTGAAGCGCACTTGCGCCCGGATCGCTTCGCTGATCAGATAGTCGTCGTTGCCGACGCTGGTGAAGTAGCGCTCGCGGAAAGCCAGGTCCTGCGCGCGGAAGGCGTTGCGGCCATACACGCCCCTGCGCGCGCGCGCCACGCAGCCCGGGCTAAGGTCGCAGGCGTCTATGCTGAAGGCGCCGCGCGGCACGTCCGCGTCGCACAGCGCCATGGCCAGCGAATACGGTTCCTCGCCGCCGGCGCACGGCACCGACAGGATGCGCACCGGGCGTGCGGGCGTGCCGGCCGGGCGCCTGGCCAGCCGGCCCTGCACGAACTCCACCGCCACCTGGAACGCTTGCGCGTCGCGGAACAGCCATGATTCCGGCACCACCACCAGTTCCACCAGTTCGGTCAGCTCTTCCTGCGTCAGCGCGGCCAGGTAGCGCTCGCGATTGACTTCGCCGGTCAGCTCCATGCGTTCGCGGATAGCGCGGTCGGCCGCCGCCTTCGAGACGGTCAGGCCGGTCACCCGGCGCAGCATGGCCTGGGCGCTCATGGCGCGGCTTCCGCGCTGCCGGTGGCAGGCTGGTCAGCCTGGAACAGCGCCGCGCGCAGTTCGGGCGGCAGCAGGCGCTCCGGCTCTACCAGCTGCACGATGCCGGCGCTGTCGCCCGCCACGTCGCCCAGGAAGGGCGCCGCCTGCACGCCGCTGCCGGCCAGCGCGCGCTCGGCCACGTCCTGCACGCCCAGCACCCGTTCGGCCAACAGGCCCAGCGCGTGCACGCTCCCGTGCGGCGCGGTGTAGTCCACCACCACGATGCGCGTGTCCACGTGTTCCGCGCTGGCGGCGCCGCCGCCCAGGCGGGACAGGTCGATCACCGGCAAGGTGCGGCCGTGCAGGTTCATCAGCCCGGCTACGGCGGGCGGCGCCAGCGGCAGGCGCTTGAGCGCCATCAGCGGCAGCACGCGCTGCACCACGCCGAGGCGCAGCCCGTAGCGGTCCTGGCCGATGTGAAAAACCAGCAGTTTCATGGCGCGCGCCTTACACGGTAACGGCGAAGTTGGCCACGCTGGCCTGCAGGTCGCCGGCCGCGTACTGCAACTGGTGCACCGCTTCGCTGGTTGCCCGCAGCGACTCCACGGTCTGCTGGGTGGCGTCGTTCAGCTGCATCATGGTCTCGGTGATCTGTTGCGCGCCCACGGCCTGTGACTGCATGCCCTGCAGCACGGCGTCGAACTGC
>NZ_BAAKJE010000169.1:0-81214 GCF_059704565.1 Massilia sp. NBRC 108631 | reverse complement strand
GCCGCCGGCAACACCGTGGTCTTCAAACCGGCCGAATTCACTTCGCTGACGGCCATGCTGTTCGCCGACATCTGCGTGCAGGCCGGCGTGCCTGCCGGTGTTGTGAATATCGTCACCGGCGACGGCCGCGTGGGCGAAGCCATTGTCAACCACGCGGGCATCGACAAGCTGGCCTTCACCGGCTCCACCGAAGTGGGCCGCCTGATCCGCCAGGCCACCGCGGGCAGCGGCAAGAAGCTGTCGCTGGAACTGGGCGGCAAGTCGCCCTTCATCGTCTTCGAAGACGCCGACCTGGACGCCGCGGTTGAAGGCCTGGTCGACTCGATCTGGTTCAACCAGGGCCAGGTCTGCTGCGCCGGTTCGCGCCTGTTGGTGCAGGAATCGGTGGAAGCGCGCTTCCTGGACAAGCTGCGCGCGCGCATGGACAACCTGCGCCTTGGCTCGCCGCTCGACAAGTCGATGGATATCGGCGCCCTGGTCGATCCGGTGCAGCAGCAGCGCATCGCCGGCCTGGTCGAATCGGCGCGCAGCGAAGGCTGCACCGTGTACCAGCCTGCCGGCTGCGCAATCCCGGCCGACGGCTCGTGGTTCCCGCCGACGCTGATCACCGGCGCGTCGACCTCCGCCGCCGTGGCGCAGGCTGAAATCTTCGGCCCGGTGCTGGTGGCGATGAGCTTCCGCACCCCGCCTGAAGCGGTACAGCTGGCCAACAACACCGTGTACGGCCTGGCCTCCTGCGTGTGGACCGAGAACATCTCGCTGGCGCTGGACGTGGCGCCGCAGATCAAGGCCGGCGTGGTGTGGATCAACACCGCCAACCAGTTCGACGCCGCTTGCGGCTTCGGCGGCTACCGCGAATCCGGCTACGGCCGTGAAGGCGGCCGCGAAGGCATGTACGAATACCTGGTGCCGGTGTCGGAAGACGCGCGCCCTGCGGCGCCGCTGCTGGCCGCGCCGGCGAAAGCCAAGGCAGCACCGCTTGCCGCCGACGCATTCGCCATCGACCGCACCGCCAAGCTGTACATCGGCGGCAAGCAGGCCCGTCCGGACGGCGCCTACAGCCGCGCCATCCACGGCGCGGACGGCAAGTTCATCGGCGAAGTGGGCGAAGGCAACCGCAAGGACATCCGCAACGCCGTGGAAGCGGCGCACAAGGCCACCGGCTGGACCAAGGCCACCGCGCACAACCGCGCGCAGGTGCTGTTCTACATCGCCGAGAACCTGGCCGCGCGCGGCGAGGAATTCGCCGCCCGCATCGGCGCCATGACCGGCGCCAGGAATCCAGAGAAGGAAGTGCAAGCGGCCATCGAGCGCCTGTTCTACTGGGCGGCGTGGGCGGACAAGTACGACGGCCTGGCGCACCAGCCGCCGATGCACGGCATCACCGTGGCGCTGAACGAAGCGGTCGGCGTGATCGGCATCGTGGCGCCGAACGAGTCGCCGCTGCTGGGCTTCATTTCGCTGGTGGCGCCGGCCATCGCCGTGGGCAACCGCGTGGTGGTGGTGCCGTCCGAAGCGCATCCGCTGTCGGCCACCGACCTGTACCAGGTGTTCGACACTTCCGACCTGCCGGCCGGCGTGGTCAACATCGTCACCGGCTCGGCCGACGAACTGGCGCGCACGCTGGCCTCGCACGCCGACATCGACGCCGTGTGGCGCCATGACGGGTCGGCCGAAGGCTGCGCCGAAGTGGAGCGCCTGTCGGCGGCGTCGCTGAAGCGCACTTGGACCGGCGGCGCCAAAGGCCGCGACTGGTACAGCACCGCGCAGGCGGGCGGCCGCGCCGTGCTGGCGCACGCGTCGCAGGTGAAAAACATCTGGATTCCCTACGGCGTCTAAGCCGCCAGTGAATCGTGGGGCCGCCGCGCCATCGCAACAGCGATGGCGCTTGCGGCCCCAACTACCTTACAAAGAAGGAAAAGACCATGTTCCTCACTCAAGAGATCATCCGTAAAAAACGCGACAAGGGCGTGCTGAGCGCCGAAGAGATCCAGTTCTTCGTGCGCGGCATTACCGACGGCAGCGTCAGCGAAGGGCAGATCGCCGCGCTGGCCATGGCCGTGTTCTTCAACGACATGAACATGGACGAACGCGTGGCCTTCACCTTGGCCATGCGCGATTCCGGCCAGGTGCTGGAATGGCAATCGCTGAACCTGCCGGGACCGGTGATGGACAAGCATTCCACCGGCGGCGTGGGCGACGTGGTCTCGCTGATGCTGGGACCGATGATCGCCGCCTGCGGCGGTTTCGTGCCGATGATTTCCGGCCGCGGCCTGGGCCACACCGGCGGCACGCTGGACAAGTTCGACTCCATCCCCGGCTACTCCACCGTGCCGGACAACGACAAGTTTCGCCAGGTGGTGCGCGAAGCGGGCGTGGCCATCATCGGCCAGACCGCCTCGCTGGCGCCGTCCGACAAGCGCTTCTACTCGATCCGCGACGTCACCGCGACGGTGGAATCGGTGGCCATGATCACCGGCTCCATCCTGTCGAAGAAGCTGTCGGCCGGCCTGGACGTGCTGGCCATGGACGTCAAAGTGGGCTCGGGCGCCTTCATGCCGAGCTATGAAAAATCGGTGGAGCTGGCCGAGAGCATCGTCACCGTCGGCAACGGTGCCGGCACCCTGACTTCGGCGCTGCTGACCGACATGAACGAATCGCTGTCGCCGTGGGCCGGCAACGCGCTGGAAGTGCGCGGCGCGATCGACTACCTGAGCGGAAAGTGCCGTCCGGCGCGCCTGCACGAAGTGACCATGGCGCTGTGCGCAGAGATGCTGGTACTGGGCAAGCTGGCCGCCACCGAAACCGAAGCGCGCGCCAAGCTGCAGCACGCACTCGATTCCGGCGAAGCCGCCGAGCGTTTTGCGCGCATGGTGACCGCGCTGGGCGGTCCGTCCGACCTGATGTCGAACCTGGACAAGCACCTGGAGAAAGCGCCGGTGGTGGTGGACGTGCCGGCGCTGTCGTCCGGATTCGCCTCGAAGACCGTGTGCCGCGACATCGGCCTGGCCGTGGTGGCCCTGGGCGGCGGCCGCCGCCTGCCGACCGACAAGATCGACTTCGCCGTCGGCCTGACCGACCTGGTCGAGCTGGGCCAGCCGGTGCAAGCCGGCCAGCCGCTGGCCAGGGTGCACGCCCGCACCGCAGCGGCGGCGCAAGCCGCGGTGGCGCAGATCCAGGCCGCCTACACCATCACCGACGCCGCGCCCGCCGCCAACCCCGTCATCTACCGCACCATCCGCCCGTAACAAGCGGGCTGAGCCGCATTCGCGCCGAATCGGGGTCTGACCCCGAAGTGGTGAAAATGCGGCTCAGGTCGCTTCTGGAGAGAAATATGAACAACGAACAATTGATCGCCGAGGCCGCGCTGGCGCGCTTGAAGGCGTATACGCCGTACTCGAACTTCAAGGTTGGCGCGGCGCTGCTGACCAATGACGGCAAGGTGTTCCACGGCTGTAACGTGGAGAACGCATCCTACGGCCTGTGCAACTGCGCCGAGCGCACCGCTTTCTTCAGCGCCGTCGCGCACGGCTACCGGCCGGGCGACTTCGACAAGCTGGCCGTCATCGGCGAGACCGACGGCCCGATCGCGCCGTGCGGCGCGTGCCGGCAGGTGACCCTGGAACTGGGCGGCAACGAACTGCCGGTGGTGCTGGCCAACCTGAAGGGCGACGTCTTCGAGACCACCGCGGCGGCCCAGCTGCCGAACGCCTTCGGCGGCGCGGACCTGAAGAAGTAAGCATCTTGAAGAAGGTTATCGACGTTCAGGCCGCGGTCGCCGTTGCGGCGGCCGAGGCCATCGTGGCGAAAACGCAGGGCACTTTCGGTGTCGGCGGCGCCATGCTGGATCAGACCGGCAAGGTGCTCAAGTCGCTGCACAACAACGTCATCCGCCAGGGCATGGTGTACGACCCGACGGCGCACGGCGAGCGCCAGCTGATCGACTGGTATTACGCCGAGCGCGCCAAGGGCGTGCCGCTGCCCGAGCCGAAGGACATCACCATCGTCACCTCGCTCGACCCGTGCTGCATGTGCACCGGCGCCATCCTGGCCGGCGGCTTCAATGTGCTGGTGGCGGCCACCGACGCCAACGCCGGCATCAACTACGACAGCACCGCGCACTTCGACGCGCTGCCCGAGGGCCTGCGCGCGCAAGCGCAGGCCACCTTCGGCTATCCGGCCGTGCTGGGCGACTCGCAGTACGCGCGGCCGGCGCACGGCATGGCGCCCAAGTCCTTTTTCATCGGCAAGACCATCGCCGAGCCGACCCAGGCGCTGTGCTCGCTGGTGTTCGAAGCCACGGCCAAGGGCGCCATGGCGCTGTTCAACGTCGATCCGGCGCGCGCGCAGCTGAAGGACCCGGCCACGCTGTCGCCCAAGCACGCCATCGTGTGCGCGCTGAAGAAGGTGTTTCCGGAAGCGCTGTCGGTGCGCTGCGAAGCGCAGCGGCCGGACGCCCGGCTTGCGCCGGCCATGCGCAAGGCCATCGCGCGCGACAGGGTGATGGGCGGGAAGGGCGATGCGGTGGCTTTGCTGGATTCCTTCGGCAACCTGCTGCTGTGCATGCCGGGCCGGCGCAACCAGTCCGGCATCCGCACCGCGTTCATGGAATGCACCCGCGCCTACGCACAGCTGCGCTACAAGCTGCTGGACGGTGCCGCCCCGGCGCAGCGCGAGGAAATCCGCCAGTACCTGGGCCATCCCAAGGACGGTACGTTTGTCTTTGCGAACGGGCCGGACGACGGCGCGCTCAGTTTCATGGAACTGGGCGCCTACGGGTCGACCATGGAGGGGGAACTGCCGGAGTCGAATCCGGCGCAGTTCCAGTACGTGCGTCCGGCCTTGCCGCAGCAGGCCCTTGAGCTGATCTGCCGTTCGATGCCGCCGCTGTACCGCCACCTGATCCGCATCCGCCCGGTGCAGGTGGCGGACGCGGACCTGGTGGCCGCGCTTAGCGCAGGTTGATCGCCACCACGCCGTTGACCGGGTGGGTGATGTAGAGGATGCCGTTTTCCGAGATGGCGATGCTGCCGCCCGCCGGGTACTCCCACACCACTTTGTGCGTCGCCAGGTCCACCGCCACGACCCGCGATTGCGAGGCGGCGAAGGCCAGGTTGTCGGTGGCCAGCACCTCGGTGTAAGGCTCGTCCTGGACCGCGCCAAGCGCCAGGCTGGTCCACAGCGGATCGCCGTTGGCGCTGTTGCGGGCCTCCAGCTTGCCGCCATTGACCGCGTACAGCGTGCTGCCCACCAGCGCCGGATAGCTGGTGAAGCTGGCTTGCACCTGCCAGTTCAGCTTGCCCGTTGCGGCGCTGAATGCGGCCAGCGCGCCGCCCCTGCTGTCGGACTCGGTCACGAACACCTGGGTGCCGTTCAGCACCGGCGCCATGGTGGCGGGGGCGCCGGAGTAGGGCAGCAGGCTGGGCGAGGCGTAGGCCAGCTTGCCGGTGGCCGCTTCGATGCCCAGCATGATGCCCTGGGTGAAGTTATAGATCAGCGTGCCGTCGGTGGAGACGGCCCAGCCGCCGCGCGTGGACTCGGTGAACTGCCACAGCGGCGTGGTGCTGGCGGAATCGAACTTGCTCAGCGCGCCGGCCGGCCCGTACTGCCCGTACACGGTGGTGCCCGACACCAGCGGCGGCGCATAGTCGGTGGTCTGCACGACGGTGCTGGGCAGGTGCGACATTTGCTGGCCGGTGCCCAGGTTGTAGGTACGGTAGGTGTTGCCGGTGGCGCCGGAGCTGAACAGGTGCAAGCGGTTGTCGCCCAGCACGGGCAGGCTGGTTTGCGCGCGCTTGCCCATGTCGGTGCGCCAGCGGTCCAGGCCGGTCAATTCTTCGACTGCCTGCAGGGTCCAGTCCGGCTCGGCGCCGTTGCCAGCCGGCATGCTGGAGACCAGGTAGACTTTTTTGTCGGCCACGACGACCGGCTTGAAGCGGCGCAGCTTGGCGCTGTCGGGGTCGACCGTCCAGCGGAAGCTGAAGGCCGACGGCGTGAACGTGGCCGGGATGTAGCTGGTGCGCGCGGCGTCGTACTGCGCCTGGTTCCAGGCGTGCAGGCCGGCCACCGGCGCCAGCGCGCTCAGGTTGCCCACCTTCTTGACCGTCAGCGTGACCGGCAGCAGCCAGGGGGAACCGGCCAGCGGCGTGCGGCAGGTGCTGGCCGCATCGGTGCACAACTTCACTTCGATGGTGCTGTTGTAGGTGCCGGCCGCCAGCGTGGCGTTGGTCGTGATGCGCGCTTCGTACTCCTGCGCCGACACGGTGCTCAGACTGGTGTTGCTGAACAGGTCGGCCTTGGCCGCCACGGCGGCGTTGACGCCGGCCGGGATCGCCGAGCTGGCCTTGATGCTGACGGTGAAGGTGGTGCCGGTGCCGGCGTTCTGCGTGACGAGGGCCGGCGAGGGCGACAGCGTCAGCACCACGTTTTCAACCGGCGCCGGCGGCGTCACGGTGCCGGGGTTGGTAGCGCCGCCGCCGCCCCCGCCGCCGCCGCCGCACGCGGCCAGTGCCAGCAGCGCGGTAGTCGCTAGCATGTTGGAATAGGTCAAGCGCATGTCTTCCCTCTGGTGTTTCCCAAAAGCACAAGTATAGCGCAGCCCGGGTGGCGCGGCGTCAAGCGCGCATCAAAAGCCGCGTCAATTCTGCACAGGAACCAACAGATTCGCGTCGCGCGCCAACTGCCAGGCGCCGCCGCTGTTTTTGCGGAAGACGGACAGGGTGTGGCCGGCGCGCCGCACGGTGCGGCCGCCGTCGGCCAGCGGCACCACCCGCACCTCCAGCGTGGTGCGGCACCAGGCCAGGTCGCCGCACACCTCCACTTCGTCCACGGTGCTGTCCGATTCGATGCGGTGCGCGGCCAGCAGGGCGCGCAGGCCGGCGGCGAAGCCGTCGCGCCCGTGCATCGGCGGCTGGCCGGCCACCAGGAACACCACGTCCGGCGTCATCATGGCCAGCACTTTTTCCACCTGGCCCAGGCGCGTCGCCTCCACCCAGGCGGCGACCAGTTGCCGGATGGCCGATTCGTCATTCATCAATGGGCCCAGGGATCGTAAGTGCCCACGCTCCACAGCTGGCCCTCGGGGTCGCGGCAGGTGAAGCCGCGTCCGCCGTATTCCTCGTCCTTGAGCGGCATGATGATGGGGGCGCCGGCAGCGACCGCGCGCTGGTGCACCAGGTCGGCATCGTTCACCACCAGGTAGCAGCACTGGGTGACCTTCATATTGGTGTCGGACGGTTGCGCCATCAGCTCGCCGAATTCGGTGTTGAAGATGGAGCTGAGCATCACCATGCCGTTGCCGTAGGTGAGCTGGGCGTGCGCAATGGTGCCGTCGTCGTTGGGCACCACCAGCGCCCGCTCGAACCCCAGGGTGTGGCACAGCCAGTTGATGGCGGCCGGCGCGTCGCGGTAGCGCAGGCACGGGGTAACGGTGGCGCGTGTGTTCTTCGGTATGCTGGACATGTGCTCCCCCTGTAGTGTGAGTGTAGTCCAATCAATATAGACCAGCGCGCGGGGGGCAGCAAATAGTTGCAGTGCGCGAGTCGCGCGCTGCCTACATTGCCTACATTTGCTGGAACAGGTGCGTGTTGCCCCGGCTAACCTCGAGTTCTTCCGCGGAGTTGCGCACCCGCACCATCTGGCGCCCGCGCAGGTCGCGCTTGACTTCGGCGATCGCATCCACGCGCACCAGGGTGGAGCGGTGGATGCGCCAGAATTCTTTCGGGTCCAGCTCGTCTTCCAGCTCCTTCAGGGTCTTGCGGATCAGCACTTCGCCTTCCATGGTCTGGACCCGCGTGTACTTTTCGTCGGCGCGGAAAAACAGCACTTCGCGCGTGCTGATCATGCGCAGGCTGCTGCCCACCTGGGCCTGGATCCACTTCAGGAATTCCTGCGGTTTCTTGCGCTGCGCGGTGTGCGCCAGCAGCTGGGTCAGCTGGCGTTCAATGTTGTCGGGCGTCTTGCCCAGGCGCGCCTGCAGCCGCTCGCAGGTGGTCTTCAGGCGCTCGCCGCCGGCCGGCTTCAGCAGGTAGTCCAGCGCGCCCTGCTCGAACGCCTCGATGGCGTACTGGTCGTAGGCGGTGACGAACACGATGTGGCAGCGGTTGAACAGCATGCGCGCCGCTTCGATGCCCGACAGGCCGGGCATGCGGATGTCGAGGAACACGATGTCCGGCTGGTGCAGGCCGGTCAGCGCGATGGCTTCCACGCCGTTGGCGGCCTCGGCCACAATTTCCAGCTGCGGCCACGCTTCGTGCAGGCGCGCGCGCAGCAGCTGGCGCATCGGTTCTTCGTCGTCGGCGATGATGGCGGTCGGTGTCTTCATTACAGCTTGCTGCCAGCAAAAATATCGGGGGCGAAGGGCATGCGGATGATGGCGCGCGCGCCGCCGTCCAGCGGCGCTTCAATGATGAGCTGGGCGCGGCTGCCGTACAGCAGGCGCAGCCGCTCGCGGATATTGGTCAGGCCCAGGCCGTCGCCGGCGTGCACGTCGAAGCCCACGCCGTCGTCCTGCACTTCCAGCTGCAGCACGTTGCCGGCGGCGGTGCTGCTGGCGCTGGCGCGGATGTCGATGCGCCCGCCTTCCACCTTGGGCTCCAGGCCGTGCTTGATGGAATTCTCGATCAGGGTTTGCAGCATCATGGGCGGGAAGGACGCGCTCAGCAGGTCCGGCGCCACGTCGATCGACACCGCCAGGCGCTCGCGCATGCGGGCCTGCATGATGGCCAGGTAGGCGCGCGACATCTCGATCTGGCGGCCCAGCGTGCCGTTGCCCTTGGCGCGCATCTGCGGCAGCGTGGCGCGCAGGTAGTCGATCAGGTGGGTGTGGATTGTCGCCGCCTGCGGCGGATCGGTCTCGATCAGCTGGCCGATCAGGGCCAGCGTGTTGAACAGGAAATGCGGCTCGACCTGCGCCTGCAGCGCGGCCATCTGCGCTTCCACCAGGCGGCGTTCCAGCGTTTCGGTGCCGGCGTGCTGCTCGGCCTCGCGCGCCTGTCCCTCGGCGCGGCGCTTGCCGCCCGCCAGTACTTTCAGGCCGACTGAAAAGACGATGAACACCGAGACCGCTTCGCCGAGATTGAAGGGCGCGGCCACGATCAGCGCCACCAGGGCGATCACGGCCAGCTTGCGCCATTCGACCTGGGCCAGCCAGTCGAAGAAGTTCCACCACAGGGTGCGGGCGGTGTCGCCCACCTCGCCGATAAACGCGACCAGGCTGCGGGTGCCTTTTTTGGTGCGGCTGAATGCCATTTCCATATTCCTTGCTTAGTGTTCTTGGTTGTCGTGGATGTGCTTGCTGGCGTTGTGGCCGGCAATCAGCGCGATGGCGATCTTCAGCAGCAGGAAGACGGCGAACAGCGTGAGCGCCAGCGGCAGGATGGTCAGCAGCAGCGCCATCATGATGCAGCTGGCCAGCAGGGCCGGCCAGGACATGCGCGACAGGGCGCGGGTGAAGGCGCGGCCGATCTGCTGGGCTGCCTGGCCCACTTCGCGGAATACGCCGCCGACCGTGCGGTTGATGGTTTTCATAGGGACCTCCGTGGTTGATATGGTCTCAATGTATCAATCGGCGCGGCGCCCGGCAGCCGGTTTCCGACGAATTGGCATTTCTGCGGGATAAGCGGTGCCCAGGGGGCGGCGAACTGCGCCGCCACGCCGGCCATTATTTACCCTGGGCAGCTTCCCAGTCCGCGCGCAGCAGGCCGAAAAAGTCGGTGTCGCAGATCTCGCCGTCGACGATCCAGCGCTGGCGCAGATGTCCTTCGTGCACGAAATGCAAGCGCTTGAGCAGGGTGGCCGAAGCCGTGTTGCGCGGGTCGACGTCGGCCTCGATGCGGTGCAGGTCGAAGGCCTGGAAGCCGTGGCTGAGGGTGGCCGCGATGGCTTCCCGCATATAGCCCTTGCCCCAGTGCGCGCGCGACAGGATGTAGCCCATTTCGCAGCGGCGGTTCTGCCGGTTGAACTGGTGCAGGCGGCAGGCGCCGATCAGCGCGTCCGCGCCGCGCACCGTGATGCCCAGGGTGAAGATGGACCCGTCCTCGAAGCCGGCGCGCGTCATGGCCACGTGGGCCTGCGCCTGGGCCAGCTGGTCCCATGGCGGGCAGCTCCAGTAACGCATGGTTTCCGGATCGGAATAGATGTTGTACAGCGACACTGCGTCATTTTCTTCAATCGGACGCAACAGCAACCGCTCGGTATGGAGATTTATCATGCTAAAATTATACACACTGTTGCTTAAATGAAAAATTGTTAAAGTTGCGAAAGAGCCCACATATGCCGTTTCGTCCCGTTTTTACCACGCTCCTGCTCGCCATTGCCGGCATGGCGTCCACTTCCGCCCACGCGGTCTCGCTGTCGTCGTCGGACATCCTGAAGCAGTTTAATACTGTTGTGCTCGGCAGCGCCACGTCCAGCTCGCATACCGACGGCCGCACTTACATCGGCGGCGCGCTGTCGGGCGGCGACTACGTGCAGCACATCAACGACACGCCGGCTTCCAGCTACGCCGGCCTGACCGTGGCGGGCTCGGCCAGCAACGTCAAGGTCAACGGCCTGGGCGCGGTGATCGGCGGCGGCCTGAGCAACTCCACCGTCAACAAGGGCGGCAGCGTGGTGCTGGGCGGCGTCAGCAACAGCAACCTGAACGGCGCGGCCTACATCGAGGGCGCCAGCAGCGGCAATTTCAACGGCGGCAAGCTGGCCACGCCGGACGAAGCAATGGTGGCCAACCTGGTCGCCTCCACCTCCACCAACTTCGGCAGCGTGCTGGGCGGGCTGTCCAGCAGCCTGAAGACCCTGGGCAGCACCGGCAGCAGCGTCACCTTCGACGGCAACCTGGCCATTTTCAACGCCGTGGCCAACGCCAGCGGCGTGGCCGTGTTCGACCTGACCGCGATCGACACCGTGCTGTTCTCCAAGGGCGAGTTCCGCTTTAACCTGAACGGCGCCAGCAGCGTGGTCCTGAACACCGACGTCAAGAGCGCCAACATCAGCGCCAATTTCCTGGGCGGCGCGGCGCAGCAGTACGGCAGCAAGCTGCTGTGGAACTTCTACAACGCCACCGACCTGACCATCAACAACCAGTGGGGCGGTTCGCTGCTGGCCACCAGCGCCTATCTGACCAACAACCAGAACATCGAAGGCGGCGTGTTCGTCAACGGCCTGGACCAGCGCGGCGAAATCCACCTGCAAAGCTTCACCGGCAAGCTGGGCGGCGGTGACGGCGCAACGGGCAGCCCTGCCGCCAGCGTGCCGGAACCGGGCGGCATGGCGCTGTTCGCGGCCGGCCTGGGCATCATGGGCCTGCTGTCGCGCCGCGTGCGCCGCCAGCCGCTGGCAGGCTGATCGCCGCCAGCACCATGCGCACGATGGTGTCCTCGCCATCGTCGTAATCCTTGCGGGTGAGCTGCTTCTTGTCCAGCGCCAGCGCCATCTGCGCCGAGAAGTCGGCGTAAGACTGCGTCATTGCCCAGATCATGAAGATCAGGTGGGTGGCGTTCAGCGGCGCGATGCGTCCCGCCGCGATCCATTTTTCAAACACCGCGATATCCTTGCGCAGCAGCGGCACCACGCGGTTCTTGATCTGCTCCCCGTACAGCTGCGCGCCGCCGATGATCTCCATCGCATAGACCCGGGACGCCCATGGCTGCTCGCGCGAAAAGCGCAGCTTGGCCTGGATGTAGGCGCGCAGCACGTCGCGCGGGTCGTGCTGCTCGTCGGCCAGGCTCTCCATGCGTTGCAGCCAGTCGTCCAGCACATCGTCCAGCACGCGCTGGTAGAGCGCCTGCTTGGTGGGGTAGTAGTACATCAGGTTCTGCTTGGACATCTGCGCCGCATCGGCAATCGCGGCGATGGAAGTGCCCTCGTAGCCGCATTCCGCGAACATGCGCACCGCCACGGCGGCGATGTCCGCTTCCAGCCTGTCGCGGTTGATCACGCGGCGCTTGCTCTTGGGAGCGGCCGCGAGGCCGGGAAGCACATTCAGTTTGGCTGCTGGCATGGCTTTTTCTTTCAACTTGGTCGAACCGATTGCAGGAACTGGCGCAGCTGCGGGCTGTCGCTGTAGGCGGCGTTGAAACGGAACCAGATGCTGGTGCACGGGCGCAGCATGAAAAACTCGCCCGGCGAGAGCAGGATGCCGGACTTCAGCGCCAGGTCGGCAATGGTCCTGCCGTTCATGTCCGCCGTCGCTTCCCGCTCCCAGCCGGCGCTGACGAACATGCCGCCGCGCGGCTGCGCCAGCGGCCGCATGCCGGCCGCAGCCAGGTTCTCGACGCTGCGCCGGCGGCCTTCGTCCAGCTCGCCGGCCAGCTTCTCCACCATGCGCCGGTAGGGCCGCGCGGTGATCGCGTGGAACACGGCGCGTTCATTGATCTCGGAGGTGGTCAGCCCGGCCAGCATCTTCACGCGCAGCAGTTCCGGCAGCAGCGAGTTGGAGGCCGAGATGGAACCGACCCGCAGCACCGGCGACAATGTCTTGGAAAAGCTGCCCACGCGGATCACCCGGCGCAGCCCGTCCATGGCCGCCAGCGAAGCCTCGCCGCGCTGGGTCAGCTCGCGGTAGATGTCGTCCTCCACCAGCCAGAAGTCGAACTGCTCGGCCAGTGCCAGCAGGCGGTGCGCCTGCGCGTGCGTGAGCGAGGTGCCGAGCGGGTTTTGCAGCACCGTGTTGACGAACATCAGCTTGGGGCTGTGGGCCCTGGCCTGCTCGGCCAGCGCCGCCATGTCCAGGCCGTTGGCGTCGCGCGGAATGCCGACGGGGATGCAGCCGTGGTGGCGTATCAGCGACAGCAGGTTGCTGTAGCCGGGGTCTTCCACCAGCACCGTGTCGCCCGGCTTGGTCAGGCTGCGCAGCACCAGGTCGAAGGCGTGGGTGGCGCCGTGCGTGAGCAGGATCTGTTCCGGCTCCACCGGGTACAGTTCGTCGCTCAGCACCGCCGCCATGTGCTGGCGCAGCGTGGGGAAGCCGAGCGGGTGGCCATAGCCGCGCAGGCGGTTGGCGGGAATGCGCATGGCCTGGCGCACCGCGTCCAGGATGGTGTCCTCGCCGTACCACTCGGGCGGCAGCCAGCCGGCGCCCACCGGCAGCGCTTCGGACACGCCGGAATACAGTTCGGGCGTGAGCGCGTCGATGTGCACCGGGGCGGGGTGGTGGGGCTGCGGCAGCAAGGTGGCGGGCACGTCCTGGCGGGCCACGAAATAGCCGGAGCCGCGCCGCGAGGAGAGCAGACCGAGCGTGACCAGGCGGTCGTAGGACTCGACAACTGTAAAGGTGGACACGCCATTACACTTTGCGAATTGTCTAACCGACGGCATTTTGGTGCCGATGCGCAACTCCCGCCGCGCTACCATGGCCGTGATGGCGGAAACGATCTGGTCCACCAGGCTGCCTTTGCGCGTCCGCTCTATGGACAGCACGGGCCAGCCGCCGCCCTCGCCGGGGCCGCAGCCTTGCGCCTTTGCCGATGCCGTGCTTGCCGCCTCATCCATTCATTGGTTTCCAAATAAAGTTATTACAAAACTGTATCGTTTTTGTGACCTGTACGGTTGGCTGGTTTTGCTGATTGTGTATCTGTGCCATAGTGAAGCTGCTGACTATTATTGCACCATGATTTTGCCAACTGGTAAAGATTTTTACGGTTTGTAAAAAATAAGGAGAAATGCATGAACGAGTCCCGCCCGGCATCCATGTCGTCTTTCTGGATGCCCTTTACGAACAACCGCGATTACAAGGCCAATCCGCGCCTGCTGGTGTCGGCCGAAGGCGTCTACTACAAGGACGTGGACGGCAACGCCATCCTGGACGGCACGGCCGGCCTGTGGTGCGTTCCCTGCGGCCACGCGCAGCCCAAGATCGTGGCGGCGGTGCGCGAGATGATAGGGCAGCTCGATTTCGCGCCCACCTTCCAGATGGGCCATCCCGCCGCCTTCGACCTGGCCGAGCAGCTGATGGAATACACCAGCCACAAGTTCGGCCACGTGTTCTACACCAACTCCGGTTCCGAGGCGGTGGACACGGCGCTCAAGATCGCGCTGGCGTACCACAAGGCGCGCGGCGAGGCGAGCCGCACCCGTTTGATCGGCCGCGAGCGCGGCTACCATGGCGTGGGCTTCGGCGGCATCTCGGTGGGCGGCATCGCCGGCAACCGCAAGCCTTACGGCGTGATGCTGCCCGGCGTGGACCACCTGCCGCACACGCACAACCTGGAGAAGAACGCCTACACGCGCGGCGAGCCGGAGCACGGCGCCAACCTGGCCGACGAACTGGAGCGCATCGTGGCGCTGCACGACGCGTCCACCATCGCGGCGGTGATCGTGGAGCCGGTGGCCGGTTCCACCGGCGTGCTGATACCGCCCAAGGGCTACCTGAAGCGCCTGCGCGAGCTGTGCACCAAGCACGGCATCCTGCTGATCTTCGATGAAGTGATCACCGGCTTCGGCCGCCTCACCACGCCGTTCGCGGCCGACTACTTCGGCGTCGAACCGGACATGATGACCACCGCCAAGGGCCTGACCAACGGCGTGATTCCGATGGGCGCGGTGTTCTCCAAGAAGTTCATCCACGACGCGTTCATGGAAGCGCCGGCCGGCATCGAGCTGTTCCACGGCTACACCTATTCGGGCCACCCGGTGGCCTGCGCCGCCTCGCTGGCGACGCTGCAGGTGTTCAAGGAACAGAACATCCTGGAGCACGCCAAGGGCATCCAGCAATACTGGGCCGACGCGGTGCATTCGCTGAAAGGCCTGCCGCACGTGATCGACATCCGCAGCATCGGCCTGATCGCCGGCATCGAGCTGGCGCCGATCGAAGGCAAGCCGGGCACGCGCGCCTTCAGCGCGTTCAAGAAGGCTTTCGCGGACGGCATCCTGATCCGCACCACCGGCGACATCATCGCGCTGTCGCCACCGCTGGTGTTCGAGAAAAAACATATCGACGAACTGTTCGAGAAGCTGGCGAAGGTGCTGAAAAACCTGGACTAAAACTGTACGGCTAAACCCACAAGGAGACAGTCATGCTAGTAGGCGTACCGAAAGAGATCAAAAATCAGGAATCCCGCGTTGGCCTTACCCCGGCCAGCGTCAAGGAGCTGGTCCTGCGCGGACACCAGGTGCTGGTGCAGAAGAACGCAGGCGCGGCCATCGGTCTGACCGACGCGATGTACGAGGGCTCGGGCGCTTCCATTCTCGATACGGCGGCGGAGATCTTCGCGCGCGCGGAGATGATCGTCAAGGTGAAGGAGCCGCAGCCGCAGGAATGCGCCATGCTGCGCGAAGGCCAGATCCTGTACACCTACCTGCACCTGGCTCCCGACCCGGAGCAGACCCGCGCGCTGGTGAAATCCGGCGCGGTCTGCCTGGCGTATGAAACCATCACCGGCCCCAACGGCGGCTTGCCGCTGCTGGCGCCGATGAGCGAAGTGGCGGGCCGCATGGCTATCCAGGCCGGCGCCGCGCACCTGGAGAAATCCAAGGGCGGCATGGGCCTGCTGCTGGGCGGCGTGCCGGGCGTGGCGCCGGGCCACGTGGCCATCATCGGCGCCGGCGTGGTGGGCACCAATGCGCTGCAGATCGCGGTAGGCATGGGGGCGCGCGTGACGGTGCTCGACAAAAGCGTGGACCGCCTGCGCCAGCTCGACCTGGTGTTCGGCAACCGCGTTTCCACCATGTACTCGAACGCGCACACCATCGAAGAAGCGGTGCTGGACGCGGACCTGGTGATCGGCGGCGTGCTGGTGCCCGGCGCGGCAGCACCCAAGCTGGTGACCAAGGACATGATTTCGCGCATGAAGAAGGGCGCGGTGGTGGTGGACGTGGCCATCGACCAGGGAGGCTGCTTCGAAACCTCGCACGCCACCACGCACGAGCAGCCCACCTTCATCGTGGACGGCGTGGTGCACTACTGCGTGGCGAACATGCCGGGCGCGGTGGCGCGCACCTCCACCTTCGCGCTGAACAACGCCACCATCGGGCATGCCGTGGCGCTGGCCGACAAGGGCTGGAAGCGCGCGCTGCAGGCGAACCCGCATTTGAAGAACGGATTGAACGTTTGCCAGGGCCATGTCACCTATGAAGCGGTGGCGCACGGCCTGGGCTATCCCTATATTTCGGCCGACTCGCTGTTGGCCTGACCGGAGCAAGCAGCATGAGTAATCTCGACACCATCACCCATTACATCAACGGCGCCAAGGCCGACACGCAAAGCGGCCGTTACGCGGACGTGTTCAATCCCGCGCTGGGCGAACCGGTTGCGCGCGTGGCGCTGGGTACGGCGGAGGAAGTGGACGCGGCGGTGCAAGCCGCAGCAGCAGCCTTCCCCTCCTGGTCCGCTACGCCGCCGCTGACGCGCGCGCGGGTGCTGTTCAAGTACCTGCAGCTGTGCCAGCAGCACACCGACGAATTCGCCGCCATGCTCACCCGCGAGCACGGCAAGACCTTCAGCGACGCGCAGGGCGAAGTGGCGCGCGGTATCGAGATGGTGGAGTTCGCAGTCGGCATCCCGCAACTGCTGAAGGGCGAATTCACCGACCAGATCTCGCGCGGCATCGACGCCTGGTCCATGCGCCAGCCGCTGGGCGTGGTGGCCGGCATCACGCCGTTCAACTTCCCCGTGATGGTGCCGATGTGGATGTTCCCGGTGGCCATCGCCTGCGGCAACACCTTCGTGCTCAAGCCGTCCGAGCGCGACCCGTCGCCGTCGCTGCTGCACGCCAGGCTGCTGAAGGAAGCCGGCCTGCCGGACGGCGTGTTCAACGTGGTCCAGGGCGACAAGGTGACGGTCGATGCGATCCTGGACCATCCGGTGGTGCAGGCGGTGAGCTTCGTCGGCTCCACGCCGATCGCCGAATACATCTACGCGCGCGGCAGCGCAAGCGGCAAGCGCGTGCAGGCCCTGGGCGGCGCCAAGAACCACATGGTGGTGATGCCGGACGCGGACATGGACATGGCGGTCGATGCGCTGATGGGCGCGGCCTACGGCTCGGCCGGAGAGCGCTGCATGGCGATCTCGGTGGTGGTGGCCGTTGGCGACGCGGGCGACAAGCTGGTGGGCGCACTGAAACAGCGCACCGCCGCACTGAAAGTACGCGACGGCATGGAGGCAGGCGCTGAAATGGGGCCCGTGGTCACCAGCGCGGCCAAGCAGCGCATCGAGCGCCTGATCGGCGAAGGCGTGGAGCAGGGCGCCACGCTGGTGGTGGACGGCCGCGACTTCAAGGTGCCGGGACGCGAGAACGGCTTCTTCGTCGGCGGCACCCTGTTCGATCACGTCACCTCCGACATGACCATCTACAAGGAAGAAATCTTCGGCCCCGTGCTGTGCGTGATGCGCTGTCCGGACGTGGTGCACGCGGTTGAACTCATCAACGCCAACGAGTATGGCAACGGCGTGGCCATCTTCACCCGCGACGGCGGCGTGGCGCGCGAATTCGTGCGCCAGATCCAGGTCGGCATGGTGGGCGTGAACGTCCCGCTGCCGGTGCCGATGGCCTTCAACAGTTTCGGCGGATGGAAGCGCAGCCTGTTCGGCGACCATCACGCCTACGGTCCGGAAGGCGTGCGTTTCTACACGCGCCACAAGGCCGTGATGCAGCGCTGGCCCAACACCGCCAGTGCTGGCGCGGAATTTGCATTTCCGCAGATGAAGTGACTTTTTCGGAGTCTGGATAAAAACACGGGATAACAACATGATCGCCACACTGACTCATTTACCGCAGCCGAAAGCCACGAACGCCGAGTTGGGCGAGCACTTCACCGACCTGGCGCCGCCGCTCAACGCGCGCCAGGCGGCGATTGAAAGCGCACGCTGCCTGTATTGCTACGACGCGCCGTGCACGCGCATCTGCCCGTCCGAGATCGACGTGGCCAGCTTCATCCGCAACATCCACGACCACAACGTGAATGGCGCGGCGGTCGGCATCCTGAAGCAGAACATCCTCGGCGGCAGCTGCTCGCGCGTCTGCCCCACCGAGATCCTGTGCGAGGACGCCTGCGTGCGCAACCACGACGCGGAAGGACAGCCGGTGAAGATCGGCCTGCTGCAGCGCTACGCGCTCGACAACATGACCATCACCGGCCATCCCTTCCAGCGCGCGCCGTCCACCGGCAAGACGATCGCCGTGGTGGGCGCCGGCCCCGCAGGCCTGTCCTGCGCGCACCGCCTGGCCATGCTGGGCAACGACGTGGTGATCTACGAGGCGCAGGAGAAGTCCGGCGGCCTGAATGAATATGGCATCGCCAAGTACAAGCTGACCAACGACTTCGCGCAGAAGGAAGTGGAGTTCCTGCTCGGCATAGGCGGCATCGAAGTGCGCCACGGCCAGACCTTGGGCGGCAACCTGCAACTGAAAGACCTGCACGCGCAGTACGACGCGGTGTTCCTGGGCCTGGGCCTGGGCGCGTCGCGCCGGCTGGGCCTGACCGGAGAGGATGCGCCTGGCCTGCTGGCGGCCGTGGACTATATCTCCGGGCTGCGCCAGGCCGCCGACCTGAGCAAGCTGCCGGTGCCCAAGCGCGCCATCGTGATCGGTGCGGGCAATACTGCCATCGACATGGCGGTGCAGATCCAGCGCCTGGGCGCGGAGGAAGTCACGCTGGTGTACCGGCGCGGCTTCGAGGACATGAGCGCCACGCCCCACGAGCAGGAAATCGCCAAGGCCAACCAGGTGCGCATGCGCACCTGGGCCGCGCCGCAGCAGGTGCTGCTGGACGGCGACGGCAAGGTGTGCGGCATGCGCTTCGAAAACACCGTGCTGGAGAACGGCCGCCTGATCGGTACCGGCGTCACCTTCGAGCTGCCGGCCGACGCGGTGTTCAAGGCCATCGGACAGAGCATGGACGACGCCAGCCTGGCCGACGCCATGGCCTCCACCATTGCCCGCGACGGCGACAAGATCCACGTGGACGGTCATTACCGCACCGTGGTGCCCGGCGTGTACGCCGGCGGCGACTGCGTGGCGCCGGGGCAGGACCTGACGGTGCAGGCGGTGCAGCACGGCAAGCTGGCCGCGCAAGCGATTCATCACGACATCCTTAACAAAGTGGAGGCTGCATAATGGCCGATCTGAGCGTCAACTTCTGCGGCATCAAATCGCCCAACCCGTTCTGGCTGGCCTCCGCGCCGCCGACCGACAAGGCGTACAACGTGGTGCGCGCATTCGAGGCAGGCTGGGGCGGCGTGGTGTGGAAAACACTGGGCGAGGATCCCGCCGCCGTCAACGTGTCGTCGCGCTACTCGGCCCACTACGGCAAGAACCGCGAGGTCCTGGGCTTCAACAACATCGAGCTGATCACCGACCGCTCGCTGGAGATCAACCTGCGCGAGATTACCGAGGTGAAGAAGGCCTGGCCGGACCGCGCCATCGTGGTCTCGCTGATGCTGCCGTGCGAGGAAAAGCTGTGGGCCGACATCCTGCCGCTGGTGGAAGCGACCGGCGCGGATGGCATCGAGCTGAACTTCGGCTGCCCGCACGGCATGCCCGAGCGCGGCATGGGCGCGGCCGTGGGCCAGGTGCCCGAATACGTGGAGATGGTGACGCGCTGGTGCAAGACGCACAGCAGGCTGCCGGTGATCGTCAAGCTCACGCCCAACATCACCGACGTGCGGGCGCCGGCGCGCGCCGCCAAGGCCGGCGGGGCGGACGCGGTGTCGCTGATTAACACCATCAACTCCATCACGCACCTGGACCTGGACCGCATGGTGGCTTTCCCGGCGGTGGGCAACGCCAGCACGCACGGCGGCTACTGCGGCTCGGCGGTCAAGCCGATTGCGCTGAACATGGTGGCCGAGATCGCGCGCGATCCGCAGACCCGGGGCTTGCCGATCTCGGGCATCGGCGGCATCGGCAACTGGCAGGACGCGGCCGAGTTCATCGCGCTGGGCGCAGGCTGCGTGCAGGTGTGCACGGCGGCCATGCTGCACGGCTTCCGCATCGTCGAGGAAATGAAGGACGGGCTGTCGCGCTGGATGGACGAGAAGGGCTACAAGAATGTCGGCGAATTCATGGGCAAGGCGGTGCCCAACACCACCGACTGGAAATACCTGGACATGAACTACCAGGTGATCGCGCAGATCAACCAGGACGAATGCATCAAGTGCGGGCGCTGCTACGTGGCCTGCGAGGACACCTCGCACCAGTCCATCGCGCAGCTGATCGACGCGGCGGGCGTGCGCACCTACGAGGTTATCAAGGAGGAATGCGTGGGCTGCAACCTGTGCGAGATCACCTGCCCGGTGCAAGGCTGTATTACCATGGTGCCGCAGGATACCGGCAAGCCGTACATGAACTGGACGCAGGATCCCCGCAACCCGCGCCGCGAAGTCAAAGCTGCGTAACCCGCCTTACAAATCCGCCAAAGAGCGCAACTTCCCGGGAGAGATGCAGTGAACAATGATTTGTCCGGCAGCACCCAACTCTGGAACGAAGACCTGGCCCCCACCAGCGCCGCCCAGCGCACCTGGCGCTGGTACCACTTCGCCGCGCTGTGGGTCGGCATGGTGATGTGCATCCCGGCCTACACGCTGTCGGCCAGCCTGATCGAAGGCGGCATGTCGGCTTACCAGGCCGTGTTTACCGTGTTCATCGCCAACGCCATCGTGCTGTTGCCGATGCTGGCCATCGGCCACGCCGGCACCAAGTACGGCATACCGTACGCGGTGCTGGCGCGCGCTTCCTTCGGCACCTCCGGAGCGCGGCTGCCGGCGCTGATGCGCGCCATCGTCGCCTGCGGCTGGTACGGCATCCAGACCTGGTTCGGCGGCCAGATGATCTACACGCTGATCGGCGTCATGCTGGGCGGCGAGATCGGCGGCCAGAAGATCGCCGGCCTGGGCATCAACGGCATGCAGCTGCTGTGCTTCCTGGCCTTCTGGGCCATCCAGTTCTGGTACATCGTGCACGGCATGGACGCCATCCGCAAGCTGGAAACCTACACCGCCCCGCTGAAGATCCTGATCTGCTTCGTGCTGCTCGGCTGGGTGTACCAGAAGGCCGGCGGCTTCGGCCCGCTGCTGGACCAGCCATCGCAGTTCGTCGAGGGCGGCAAGAAGGCCGGCCAGTTCTGGTCCACCTTCTGGCCGTCGCTGACGGCCATGGTGGGCTTCTGGGCCACGCTGGCGCTGAACATTCCCGACTTCACCCGTTTTGCCAAGACCCAGCGCGACCAGCTGTTGGGCCAGAGCGTGGGCCTGCCGGTGCCTATGGGCCTGCTGGCCGCGCTGGCGGTGATCGTCACGTCGGCCACGGTGGTCCTGTACGGCAAGGCGATCTGGGATCCGGTGGACCTGGCCAGCCGCATGACCGGCGTGGCGGTGCTGGTGGCGCTGATCATCCTGCTGATCGATACCGTGAGCGTGAACCTGGCGGCCAACCTGGTTGGCCCGGCGTATGACTTCTCCGCGCTGGCGCCCAGGCAGATCAGCTACCGCGCCGGCGGCTACATTACCGCCTCCATCGCCATCGTCATGATGCCGTGGAAGCTGCTGGAGTCCACCCAGGGCTACATCTTCACCTGGCTGATCGGCTACTCGGCGCTGCTGGGGCCTATCGCGGGCATCCTCATCATCGACTACTACCTGATCCGCAAGACGGAGCTCAAGGTGGCGGACCTGTACCGCGAGGACGGCCAGTATTCCTATGGCACGGGGTGGAACACGGCCGCTATCGTCGCCTTCATCCTGGGCGTGGCGCCGAACATTCCCGGCTTCCTGAACGCGGCCTTCCCGGCCTCCTTCCCCGGCGTCGGCGAGGCGTTCAAGACCATCTACACCTATGCATGGTTCGTCGGCATCGCCATCTCGGCGCTGGTGTACGGCGTCCTGATGAAGGGCCGCGCGGCGGCCACGCTGCGGCCGGCCGCACAGCCTTAGACTTTTGGAGAACCACAACATGACCACCATCATTCGCGGCGGCACCGTCGTCAATGCCGACCGGGCGTTCAAGGCCGATGTGCTGTGCTACGGCGACAAGATCGTCGCCGTCGGCGAGAACCTGGATGCGCCGGCGTCGGCCACCGTCATCGACGCCAGCGGCCAGTACGTGATGCCGGGCGGGATAGACCCGCACACGCACATGAACCTGCCCTTCATGGGCACGGTGACGGCCGACGACTTTTTCACCGGCACGGCGGCCGGCCTGGCGGGCGGCACCACCACCATTATCGACTTCGTCATACCCAATCCCCAGCAATCGCTGATGGAGGCCTACCACCAGTGGCGCGGCTGGGCGCAGAAGGCGGCCGGCGACTACACCTTCCACGTCGCCATTACCTGGTGGGACGAGAGCGTGCACCGCGACATGGGAACGCTGGTGCGCGGCCACGGCGTGAACAGCTTCAAGCACTTCATGGCCTACAAGAACGCCATCATGGCGGACGATGAAACGCTGGTGAAGAGCTTCCGCCGCTGCCTGGAACTGGGCGCGATACCGACCGTGCACGCGGAAAACGGGGAACTGGTGTACCAGCTGCAGCAGGACCTGATCCGGCAGGGGCTGACGGGACCCAGTTCGCATCCCCTGTCGCGCCCGCCCGCCGTGGAAGCGGAGGCGGCCAACCGCGCCATCGCCATTGCGGACGTGCTGCACACGCCGGTGTACATCGTGCACGTGTCGTGCCAGGAATCGCTGGAGGCCATCACGCGGGCGCGCGCCAACGGGCAGCGCGTGTACGGCGAGGCGCTGGCTGGCCACCTGATCATCGACGACAGTGTCTACCAGAGCGAGGATTTCGCGTTCGCGGCGGCGCACGTGATGAGCCCTCCGTTCCGCAGCAAGCAGCACCAGGCCGCGCTGTGGCACGGCCTGCAAGGAGGCAACCTGCACACCACCGCTACCGACCACTGCACCTTCTGCGCCGGGCAGAAAGCCGCCGGCAAGGACGACTTCAGCAAGATCCCGAACGGTTGCGGCGGCGTGGAAGACCGCATGGCGGTGATCTGGGACGCGGGCGTGAACACCGGCCGCCTGACGCCGTCCGAGTTCGTCAAGGTGACCTCGGCCAATGCGGCGCAGATCTTCAACATCTACCCGCGCAAGGGCCTGGTCGCGGTCGGTTCGGACGCGGACATCGTGGTGTGGGACCCGCAGGCCACGCGCACCATCTCGGCCAAGACCCAGCACGCCAAGGGCGATTTCAACGTGTTCGAAGGGCGCACCGTGAAGGGCGTACCGACCACCACGCTGGCGGCCGGCAATATCGTCTGGCACCAGGGCGAGCTGCGCGCGAAAGAGGGTGCCGGCCGCCACATCGACCGCCCGGCGTTCAAGCCAGTTACCGCCGCATAAATGCCGGGGTCAGACCCAAGGGGCTGACCCCAGGTTTCTTCAGGAGATCGATATGAGTGAATTACGCGTAAACGGCGAGCGCCTGTGGGCCTCGCTGATGGAACTGGCCAAGATCGGCGCCACCGAAAAAGGCGGCGTCAAGCGCCTGACCCTGACGGACCTGGACAAGCAGGGCCGCGACCTGGTGGTCGGCTGGGCGAAAGAGGCCGGCATGAGCGTCACCATCGACCAGATCGGCAACGTCTTCATGCGCCGCGACGGCCGCAACAACGCGCTGCCGCCCATCATGACCGGCAGCCATATCGACACCCAGCCTACCGGCGGCAAGTTCGACGGCAACTACGGCGTGCTGGCCGGCATCGAAGTGGTGCGCACCCTGAACGACCACGGCGTACAGACCGAAGCGCCGGTCGAAGTGGCCTTCTGGACCAATGAGGAAGGTTCGCGCTTCGTGCCGGTGATGATGGGGTCCGGGGTGTTCTGCGGCGCCTTCACGCTGGAGCATGCCTACGCCGCCAGGGACACCGAGGGCAAGACCGTCGGCGAAGAGCTGGAACGCATCGGCTACAAGGGCGACCAGGTTCCCGGCCAGCACCCCATCGGCGCCTACTTCGAGACCCATATCGAGCAGGGCCCGGTGCTGGAGGACGAGGACAAGGTGATCGGCGTGGTGCCCGCCGTGATGGGGCTGTCGTGGTACGACTGCACTGTCACCGGCATGGAGGCGCACGCCGGGCCCACGCCGATGCACCTGCGCAAGGACGCGATGCAGGTGTCCACCCGCATCATCCAGGAAGTGGTGGCCATTGCAAACCGCTATCCGCCGTACGGACGCGGCACGGTCGGCATGTTGCAGGTTTTTCCCAACAGCCGCAATGTTATCCCCGGCGAGGTCAAATTCAGCATAGACTTGCGTAACGTGAACGACGAACTGCTGAATACCATGCACGAGGAAATGTTGGCCTTCATCGACAAAACCCGCAGCGAAACAGGCCTCGGCATCCAGATCGAGCGGGTTTCCTACTATCCGCCTTGTCCCTTCCACCCGGAATGCGTGGACGCGGTGCGCAGTGCGACGGCCAAGCTGGGCTACTCCACCATGGACGTGGTGTCGGGCGCGGGCCACGACGCCATTTATGCGGCGCGCGTGGCGCCGGCCGGCATGATCTTCGTGCCTTGCAAGGATGGCATCAGCCACAATGAAATCGAGGACGCGAAAGCCGAACACCTCGAAGCCGGCTGCAACGTGCTGCTGCACGCCATGCTGGAGCGGGCAAGAGCCATGCAATGACCAGCGATCCGCGCCCGCCGCCCAGGGATACCGAAGCTCAGCGGCTGGGCGCGCGTCTCGCATCCACGCTCGACAACATCTCGGACGCCTTCCTGATGCTGGACCGGGACTGGCGCCTCACTTTCATCAACCGCGAAGCCGAGCGCCTGCTGCAATGCAAGCGGCAGGAGGTGATCGGCATGAATATCTGGGAAAAATTCCCGGAGGCGGTGGGCGGGCCGTACTACCAGGCCTACCACCAGGCCATCGCCACCCGCAGTTCGGTGCTGTTTGAAGAGTATTACGAACCGCTGGACCTGTGGACCGAGGTGCGTGCCTACCCTTCCGACGAGGGCCTTGCGATCTACTTCCTCGACATCAGCACGCGCAAGGCGCAGGAAGCCGAATTCCACAAACTGGCCTTTTTCGACCGCCTGACCGGCCTGCCCAACCGCCAGCTGCTGGTCGACCGCATCGGCCGTGCGCTGGAACGCTTCAAGCGCAGCCACCAGTGCGGCGCGGTGCTGTTCATCGACCTGGACAACTTCAAGTCCGTCAACGACGCGCGCGGTCACGACAAGGGTGACATGCTGCTGCAGCAGGTGGGCGAACGGCTCAAGCAGTCGGTGCGCGCCAGCGACACCGTGGCGCGCTTCGGCGGCGACGAATTCGTGGTGCTGCTTGAAGAAGTGGGCCAGGGCGGCGAGGCTGCGGCGCAGCACGCGCGCGAGGTGGCCGACAAGATATTGCGCGCCTTCGATACGCCATTTGAGATTGACGGCGTGCAGCACTACAGCACGCCCAGCGTGGGCGTCACCATCATCGACCGCACCAGCGGCAGCACGGACGAGGTGCTGAAGCGGGCCGACCTGGCCATGTACCAGTCCAAGGCTGCGGGGCGCAATACCAGCACCTGGTTCGAGGCCGGCATGGAGCAGCGCGTGGCGGCGCGCGCGGCGCTGGAAGCGGACTTGCGCCAGGCGCTGGGCCAGGGCCAGTTCGAGCTGCACTACCAGCCGCAGTGCGACCTGCGCCTGCAAATGACGGGCGCCGAGGCGCTGCTGCGCTGGCGCCATCCGCAGCGCGGCATGGTGCCGCCGGGCGAATTCATCGCGCTGACCGAGGAAACCGGCATCATCATCCCGCTCGGCAGCTGGGTGCTGCGCACGGCCTGCGCGCAACTGGCGCGCTGGGCGGCCGAGCCGCGTACGGCGGGGCTGCGCATGGCGGTCAACGTCAGCGCGCAGCAGTTCCACCGGCCCGACTTCGTCGAGCAGGTGCTGGCCGCGCTGGCCGAGACCGGCGCTCCGGCGGACCGGCTCAAGCTGGAGTTGACCGAGAGCCTGCTGCTGAAGGACGTCGAGACCACCATCGCGCGCATGGAGCGCCTGCGCGCGGTGGGCGTGGGTTTTTCGCTGGACGATTTCGGCACCGGCTACTCGTCGCTGTCCTATCTGCACCGGCTGCCGCTCGAGCAGCTGAAAATAGACCGCTCCTTCATCTGGGACGCGGGCACCGGGCGCCACGGCAAGGCTATCGTGCACACCATCGCCGGGCTGGGCAAGGCGCTGCGCATCGAGGTGATGGCCGAAGGCGTGGAGACTGCGGCGCAGCTGGCGCTGGTCGAAGAGGGCGGCTGCCACCTGTTCCAGGGCTATTTGTACAGCAAGCCGCTGGCGCCGGAGGCGCTGGAAGCGTTCATCGCACAGGCGGCGCTGGCTGGTTTTCACGTATGATGCAGGCTGGCCCACGCGAGTAAGAATCTGTGCATGCACCGAAATGATCTGATCAGCTGCCATGACTGCGGCTTGCTGCATCGCAGGCATCCGCTCGGACGGCGCGAGAAGGCGCGCTGCGTGCGCTGCGGCTCGGTGCTGTACCGCGGTTCTCCGCCCAATCTGGACCGGATCGCCGCCATCACGCTGGGCGCCGTCATTGTGTTTCTGATCGCCCAGTTTTTCCCCATCGTGCAACTGGATGTCAACGGCTACACCACCAGCGCCACGCTCCTGGGCGCCATCCGCGTGCTGTGGCAGGAGCAGATGCAAGTGGTGGCGGTGAATGTGCTGCTGTTTACCATCGTCTTCCCCGCCATTGAACTGGGCGCGCTGCTGTACGTCACGCTGGCGCTGCGCGCCGGCTATCGGCCGCCGGGCTTCCACCGCCTGCTGCGCGCGGTGCGCAAGGCGCGCCAGTGGGGCATGACCGAGGTGCTGATGATAGGCATCCTGATCACCATCATCAAGATGACCAGCCTGGCGCAGGTAATTGCGCAGCCCGGCCTGTTCGCTTTCGGCGCGCTGACACTGCTGCTGACGGTGGTGGTGTCGTTCGATCCGCGCGCGCTGTGGATTATCGGCGACCGGGTCGATGCGCCCGCTGCGGAGGCGACGGCGCTGCCGGCGGATTCGCCGATGCGCTGCGCGGCCCTGGCCGGCGGCGCCCATCCGCTGGCATGCCACGCCTGCGGCCTGGTGGCCGCCGACAAGGGCGCGCATGGACCGGGCCAGCGGCAGCACTGCGCGCGCTGCGGCAGCACCTTGCACCGCCGGCTGCCGGACAGCATAGGCCGCACCTGGGCGCTGTTGCTGGGCGCGGCCATTCTCTATATTCCCGCCAACCTGCTGCCGGTGATGCACACGCGGTCCCTGTTCGGCAAGGAGGACGACACCATCATCAGCGGCGTGGTCTATTTCTGGAACAGCGGCTCGCCGGCGCTGGCGGCCATTATCTTCATCGCCAGCATCGTGGTGCCGGTGGCCAAGCTGGGCGCTCTGGCGCTGCTGGCGTACACTTCGCAGCGCGGCTCGCGCTGGCGGCCGCGCCAGCGTACGGTGCTGTACCGGATGGTGGAATTCGTCGGCCGCTGGTCGATGCTCGATATTTTCGTCATCACGCTCACGGTGGCGCTGGTGCGTTTCAGTTCGCTGGCCGTCATCACCGCCGGTCCGGGCGCGCTGGCGTTCTGCGCGGTGGTGGTGCTGACCATGCTGGCGTCCATGCAATTCGATCCCCGCCTGATCTGGGATCCTGTACAGAAATCTGGAGAGAACCATGCCTGAACACGAAGGCGAACTTCCCGTTCTACACGAGCCGCAGGTGGAGAAGGCCAGCCGCTGGCTGCCTTCCCTGGTATGGCTGGTGCCGCTGCTGGCGGCGTTGATCGGCCTGGGCCTGGTGGCCAAGTCGGTGCTGGACCAGGGACCGGTGGTGGAGGTGAGCTTCCGCAGCGGCGACGGCCTGGAGGCGGGCAAGACCAAGGTGAAATACAAGGATGTGGACATCGGCATTGTGCGCACCATCGCGCTGCAGGAGGACCTGTCCAAGGTGCTGGTGACGATAGAGATGAGCAAGGAAGCCAAGCGCTTCACGGCGGCCGACACCCGCTTCTGGGTGGTGCGTCCGCGGGTGGGCGCGTCCGGCGTGTCGGGCCTGGGCACCTTGCTGTCGGGCGCCTACATAGGCGTCGATGCCGGCAAGGGCGCGCTGGGCACCGGGAAATTCACGGGGCTGGAGCGCGCCCCGCCGGTGACGGTGGACCAGAAGGGCAGCCAGTTTACGCTGCACGCGGACAGCCTGGGCTCGATCGATATCGGTTCGCCGGTGTTCTACCGCCGCATCCAGGTGGGGCAGGTGATCGATTTCGCGCTGGAGCCCAAGGGCACCGGCGTGAGTATGCGGGTGTTCGTCAACGCGCCGTACGACCAGCACGTGGGCAAGAACACGCGCTGGTGGCACGCCAGCGGGGTGGACCTGCGGCTGGATTCGAGCGGCTTCAAGCTCAATACGCAATCGCTGGCGGCGCTGCTGGTGGGCGGCATCGCGTTCGAGTCGCTGAGCGGGCAGAAGCCGGATGCGGTGGCGCCGGCCGGTTCGGAGTTCCTGCTGGCCGACGACCAGGCCGGCGCCATGCGCGAGCCGGACGGGCAGCCGATATCGAGCGTGTTCTATTTCGACCAGTCGCTGCGCGGCCTGTCGCCTGGCGCCACGGTGGACTTCCGGGGCATCGTGCTGGGCGAGGTGCGCTCGGTGGGCGTGGAGTTCGATCCGAAGAAGAAGAGTTTCCGCATGCCGGTGACGGTGGACCTGTATCCGGCGCGGCTGGGCAAGCGCTTCCAGCAGGCGCTGGCGGCGGACCCCGAGGGCAAGGCCGGTTCAGAGGTGCTGGAGCGCATGGTGAGCCGCGGCTTGCGCGCGCAACTGCGCACCGGGAACCTGCTGACCGGCCAGCTGTATATCGCGCTCGATTTCTTCCCCAATTCGGCGCAGGTAAAGCTGGACGTGGACCAGTATCCGCTGGAGATACCGACTGTGCCGAACAGCCTGGAAGAACTGCAGACGCAAATTGCCAGTATCGCGCGCAAGCTGGACCAGGTGCCGTTCGCGGACATCGGCAACAACCTGAACGCCACGCTGAAGAACGCCAACGCGCTGTTCAGGCAGCTCGACGCGCAAGTGGTGCCGGAAATGAAGGAGACGCTGGGCGCTGCCCGGCAGACCTTCGGTACCGCCGAGCTGCTGCTGCAAAAGGATTCGCCGGTGCAGTCCGACCTGCGCGAAGCGCTGCAGCAGCTGACGCAGACCATGCAGTCGCTGAACGCGCTGTCCGATTACCTGGAACGCCATCCCGAGTCGCTGATCCGGGGCAAGCAAGGAGACAAGAAATGATGCAGTCCTTCCGCAATGCCGCCTGGGTGGCTGGCGCCGCGCTGCTGGCGGGGTGCGCCGGATCGCTGCCGGCCGAGCGTTTCTACAGCCTCTCCGCTGGCGCGGCGCAGCCCGCAGCGCCGGCCGCCGGGCCGGCGTCGGCTGCACCGTTGTACGTCGAACTGCAGGCGGTCACCGTGCCGCAGCAGGTCAGCCGCAACCAGCTGGTGGTGACCAGCGGCGCGGGCAGGGTGGCCTTGCTGGAGCAGGAGCGCTGGGCTGCACCGCTGGCGTCCGAAATCGGGCAGGCGCTGTCGCTGGGCGTGACCGCCGAACTGGGCGCCATCGACGTGTACCGCACGCCGACGCCGGAACAGGCCACGGTCTACCGCGTCAGCACCAATGTGCAGCGGTTTGAATCCGCGCCCGGCCAGTACGCGCTGGTGGATGCCGTATGGAGCGTGCGCAGAATCGGCAGCGGCAGCGGCAAGCTGCTGACTTGCCGCAGCGCCGCCGAGGAAAAGGTCGCGCCGGGCTACGACGCGCTGGTGGCGGGCCACCGCCGCGCGGTCGCGCGCATCGCGGCCGATATCTCGCAGGCTATCCGCGCGATGAACACCGGTGCCGCGCCGGGATGCCCGGCGGCGGCGCCGGCCTCGCCTTAGGCGGCAGGGCTGGCGGCCGCCGGCCCAATAGGCGCTATTCGGCCAGGTCCGGCTCGGTGATGAAGCGCGATTCGGCCGCCCACACCGCGCAAGCGCGCGCCAGCAGCTTGGCTTCGCCGTCGGCCAGCACGCCGTCGGCATCGGCGATATTCCACATGCCGCGCAGCAGTTCGCGGCGCAGCTCCGAGTCCGTGATATCGGCCAGCAGCATGTCGATGTTGGCCGGGTCCAGTTCGACATAGTCCTGCTTCACGCTGCTGCTCAGCAGGTCGTAGCACAGTTCCTGCACCAGGTCATGGAAGGTATCCAGGTCGATGTCGATATGTTCCAGCAGGCGCGAACGTTCCAGCGCGCGCAGCTCGGACGGTGCCATCTGGCCGTCGACCACCATGGCCAGCGCCAGGATACGGCCCGCCGCGCTGGCGCTGTTTGGCATGTAGTGTCGCATTGTGTTGCTCCTTCTTCGAGTGTATCGGGTGAAATCAGTTGTGCTTGCTATCGCGTGTCGCGTACAGGCTGGCTATCACGCTGCCTGCGATCAGCGTTGCCACCACGGCCAGGGAGATATGCACCGGCATGTGGAACCACGGCATGATCAGCATCTTCGCGCCGATGAACACCAGCACCATGGCCAGGCCATACTTCAGCAGGTGGAAGCGGCCCGCTATGTCGGCCAGCAGGAAGTACAGCGCCCGCAGGCCCAGGATGGCGAACATGTTCGACGTGAATACGATGAACGGGTCCGACGTGATGGCGAAGATGGCCGGGATCGAATCGACCGCGAACACCAGGTCCGTCGCCTCGATCAGGATCAGCACCAGGAACAGCGGCGTCACGTAGCGCAGGCCATCCTTGAAGACGAAGAACTTCTCGCCATGGTCGCCCTCGGCCACCCGCAGGTGGCGCCGCGCCAGGCGCAGCACGGGATTCTTTTGCAGGTCCGGCTCATGGTCGGCCGCCACCATCATGCGGATACCGGTAATCGCCAGGAATGCGCCGAATACGTACAGCATCCAGCTGAATTCACTCACCACCCAGGCGCCGGCCATGATCATCACGGCGCGCATCACAATGGCGCCCAGCACGCCGTAAATCAGCACGCGGCGCTGGTACTCGGGCTTCACGTGGAAGGACGAGAAGATCAGCAGGAAGATGAAGATGTTGTCGACCGACAGGGCCTTCTCGATCAGGTAGCCCGACAGGAATTCGAGCGCCTTGCGCTCGGCGATTTCCGGCCCGACGGCGCCCTGCAGATACCACCACAGGCCGGCATTGAACAGCAGTGCCAGCGAAAACCAGATCAGCGACCAGGTGCCCGCCTCGCGCACCGTGACCTTGTGCGCCTTGTCGCCGCCAAAGACGTACAAGTCCAGTGCCAGCATCGCCAGCACGAAGACGACGAAGCCGGCCCACATGGGCGCTGTCGCAAATTGCTCCAAACCGTTCATAGCCAACCTCCTTTGTCGAAAGACCATGGTAAGCACTCGGCTGGAATCGAACAATTCGAATATACTTGGTCGATACATCGAGAAAACTGAGGTATAGGAGCAGCCGATGACGACACTGAACTTCAAGCACCTGCGATATTTCTGGATGGTGGCGCGCACCGGCAGCATCGCCAAGGCGGCCGAGCAGCTGCACCTGACGCCGCAATCCATCTCCGGCCAACTGAGCGAGTTCGCCGACACGCTGGGCGTGGAACTGTTCCGCCGCGTGGGCCGCAGGCTGGAATTGACCGATACCGGCCAGCGCATGCTGCACCACGCGGAAGAGATATTCCGCTCCGGCGACGAGCTGCTGGAAGTGGTGCGCGACCAGGCCGCCACCGCCACTGCCAGCTTCCGCGTCGGCGTGTCCGACTCCGTCTCCAAGGCGATTGCCTGCGAGCTGGTGGCCCCGGCGCTGTCGCTGCCGTCCCCCACCCGGCTGATTTGCCGCGAAGGCCGCATGGAGGCCCTGCTGGCCGACCTGGCGGTGCACAAGCTGGACCTGATCATCGCGGACCGCGCCATGCCCGGCCACCTGCATGTGCGCGGCTACAGCCACCTGCTGGGCGAGAGCCAGTTGCAGGTGCTGGCCGCACCGGGACTGGCGGCGGGCTTGCGGGGACCATTCCCGGCGTGCCTGAACCACGCGCCGCTGCTGCTGCCGGGTGAGGACTTTGCCGTGCGCCCCAAGCTGATGCAGTGGCTGCAGGAGCACGTGGCGCATTCCCGCGTGGTCGGCGAATTCGACGACAGCGCCATGATCAAGGCCTTCGGCCAGTCCGGCGCGGGGCTGTTCTTCGTGCCGGCCGCCATTGCGGGCCGCGTGTGCCAGCAGTACGGCGTGGTGGTGGTGGGCAGCGTTCCTGCGCTGCGTGAACGGGTCTATGCGATCACCACCGAGCGCCGCATCAGCCATCCGATTACGCAAGCCATCAGCCAGGCCGCCCAGCGGACGCTGTCGGTTTGAGCGCATCCACCAGCTCGCGCGCGTAGCCCGGCAGGTCGGCGTAGTGGCGCACGCAGATCAGCAGCTTGCGCACCGCCCACGGGTCGGTGAGGTGGACGTGGCGGATGTCCATCGCACCGCGCGAACGCAGCACCGCCGATTCCGGCAGCACCGCCAGGCCGGCGCCGCTGGCGGCCATGCGGCATACCGCATCCAGGCTGCGCAGGCGCACGCGGTAGATCAGCCGCTTGCCCAGCCGCGCGGCGTGGCCGGCGATGTATTTGTGCAGCGCGCTGTCGCCGGCCAGGCCGATGAAGTCGTAACCGAGCGCATCGGTGAAGGCCATGCTGCGCTTGCGCTTGAGCTGCGCCGCCAGCGGGTGCTGCGGCGACATGGCCAGCACCAGCCGGTCGTCGCGGAAGGGATAGATTTCCAGGCCGGTGCTGTCGACCGAGTCCGCGATCACGCCGATGTCGGCCAGTCCGCCTTTCATGGCCTGCACAATGTCGTAGCTGAGGCGCTCCTCCAGGTCGATGTTGACGTGTGGGTGGGCGGCCATGAAGCCGGCCAGCGCCTCGGGCAGGAATTCGGCCAGCGCCGAGGTATTGCACAGCACTCGCACATGGCCCTTCAGGCCGGAGGCGTACTCGCCCAGGTCGGCGCGCATCTTTTCCATCTGCTGGGTGATCATGCGCGCGTGGTGCAGCAGCGTGCGGCCCGCCTCGGTGGTTTCCACGCCGCGCCTGCCGCGCTCCAGCAGCGGCACGCCCAGCATGTCCTCCATGCCGCGTATGCGCGCGCTGGCCGACGCCAGCGCCAGGTGCGACTGTTCGGCGCCGCTTGTGATGCTGCCGCTCTCGGCCACGTGCAGGAACAGGCGCAGGTCGGTCAGGTCGAATCGCATGGTGTCTTCGGATTTTACGTAGGCAGGGTGAGTATATTCCACATTTTCCTTGCCGGCGCGGCGTGCCAGACTGCGGGCTATGGAAAATATCATCTACATTACCGTGGTGTTCCTGCTCGCAGGAATAGTGAAGGGCGTGACCGGCATGGGGCTGCCGACGGTGGCGCTGGCGCTGCTCAGCCTTGTCATGACGCCGGTGGAGGCGGCGGCGCTGCTGATCGTGCCTTCGCTTTTGACGAATGTATGGCAGTTGCTGTCGGGCGCGCCGGTGTATCCGCTGTGGCAGCGCCTGTGGCCGATGATGGCGGGGATCTGCGTCGGTACCGGCCTGGGCACGGTGGCGGGGACGCTGATGGGCGGCATGATGGGCGGTGCGGTGGCGGCCGATGCGAAGATGGCCAGCGGCGCGCTGGGCGTGGCGCTGGTGGCGTATGCGGCGATGGGGCTGCTGTCGCTGCGCTGGCGCCTGCGCGCCAGCGAGGCGATGATGTCGCCGGCGGTGGGAGCGGTGACCGGCGCCATCACGGTGGCCACCGGCGTGTTCGTGATCCCGGCCGTGCCCTACCTGCAGGCGCTGGAGCTGGAGAAGGACGATCTTGTACAGGCCATGGGGCTGGCGTTTACGGTGTCCACGGTGGCGCTGGCGGTGTCGCTGGCGGCGCGCGGCGCCTGGCAGCCGGCGGCGGCGGGGATGTCCTTCGTGGCGCAGCTGCCGGCGGTGGCGGGCATGCTGCTGGGGCAGCGGCTGCGCAGCCTGATGGCGCCCGCGCTATTCCGCAAGTGCTTCCTGTTCGCGCTCCTGTTGCTGGGCATGCACCTGGCGCTGGACGCGGCCTGGCACTAAGCGCCGCGCAATGCGCGGGTCACGGCAGCGTGCTGAGCACTTCGGCGATCTGCTCGCGCAGCCAGCGGTTGGCGGGATCGCTGTCGACGTTGGCGTGCCAGTACAGCTGGTTGTCGATATGGGCCAGCTCCAGCGGCAGCGCCAGCATCTGGTGGCCGAACTGCTGGTTCAGCACCTGGCCGTAGCGCTCGGGCATGGTCAGCAGCAAGTCGGTCTGGCTCACCACCGTGCAGGCGGTATAGTAGTGCTGGCAGCGCATGCGGATGCGGCGCTGCAGGCCGCGCCGGCTCAGCTCCACATCCTCCAGGCTGGGCCCGCTGCGCCGCGAGCTGACCTGGATATGCTCCTGGCGCAGATACATCTCCAGGTCCAGCGCATGCTGCACCTGCGGATGGGCTGCGCGCGCCAGCACCACGGTCTGGTCGGACGGCAGCCGCATCTGGCGGATGTCCTTGGACAGCGGCAGCAGCAGGTCGATCGCCGCGTCGATGCTGCCGGCGGCCAGCTCGCCTTCCAGTTCGCCGCGCGCCACCCGCAGCGCGTTCACGCCGACCGACGGCGCGGCCGATGCGATGCGCGCCATCAGCGGCGGCAGGATGGTGGGCTCGACCACGTCGCGCATGGCGAGCGTGAAGGTGCGTTCGCTGGTGGCCGGGTCGAAGCGCTCGGCGCCGCTCAGGGTGACTTCGAATCCGCGCAGCGCCTGCCGGACCGGCTCGATGATGCTGCGCGCCAGCGGCGTCGGCACCATCACGTGGCCCTGGCGCTCGAACAGCGCGTCGTTCAGCAACTGCCGCAGGCGCGCCAGCGCGTGGCTGACGGCCGGCTGCGTCAGGTTCATCTTCAGGCTGGCGCGTGTCAGGCTGCCCTCCGTGTAGATGGCGTCGAACACGACAAACAGATTCAGGTCGACCTTGGATATATGCATGATGTTTATTGGGATGCATTAAAACTATTCATTTGATGAATTCTACATCGGGCGCTAAGCTGTGTTTTATTCTTTTTGTTACACGGAGGACGCGCGATGGGACAAATTTACCTGGTTCGCCACGGCCAAGCCTCGTTCGGATCCGCCAACTACGACCAGCTTTCCCCGCTGGGCTTCGAGCAGGCGCGCCTGCTGGGGCAATGGTTCGCCAACAGCCGCCAGGTTTTCCAGCGCGTGGTGTGCGGCGGCATGGTGCGCCACCGGCAGACGGCGGACAGCTGCCTGTCCGAACTGGCCCGCACGCTGCTGGCCGATACCGAATGGCTTACCGATCCGGGTTTCGCGGAGTTCAACCACGTCGAAGTACTGGTGAGGCACTGCCCGGAGTTTGCCTCGCCGGAAGCGTTCAGGGCGTACGCGGCGCGCCAGGCCGATCCCAAGCACGCCTTCGAGCATATCTTCGTGGCGGCCATGCAGCGCTGGATGGGTGGCAAACACGATGGCGACTACACCGAGACCTGGCAGGCCTTCCAGGCGCGCTGCGTGGCGGCGTTGGAACGCCTGACCTCGCAGCGGGCGGAGTCGGAAACCACGGTGGTGTTCACCTCGGGCGGTACGATTTCGGCAATCTGCCAGCATTTGCTGGACCTGCCTGACCACAAGACGCTGGAGCTGAACTGGTCCATCGCCAACTGCTCGCTGACCAAGCTGCAGCACCGTCCGGGCAAGACCAGTGTGAATTACCTGAACAATTACGCGCACCTGGAGTGGCTGGGCGAGGCGAATAGCGTTACTTACCGGTAATCCTGATAAATTCAACAACAATGCAGACGGCGTTTCGCCGTCTTTTTTTGTGCTTGCCTGTCAGACGTCTGACGGGTGTGGGCGAAAAAAAGCCCGAGCGCGTGGCATCGGGCGTGCTCTCAGGGCTGCCTGCTTGCTTCGTGTTGTTCGTGCGCGCGCCGCAGGCGCTCGCGGCTGTTGCTGAGGTGGGTGCGCATGGCCGCGCGGGCCGATTCGGGGTCCTGGCGGGCGATGGCGCTGTAGATATCCTCATGTTCGCGCCGCACCCGTTCCAGGTAGATCTCGGGCGCGTCGCGCGGGATGTGGGCGGAGGTCTGCCGCGCGCGCGGCAGCAGTTCCAGGTTGATGTGGCTGAGCACATCGCGCAGATAGGGGTTGTTGGCGGCCTGCGCTATGGACAGGTGGTACTGCGTGTCCGCCGTGGCCGTCTCGCCGCCGCTGTCGCAGCGTGCCAGGAAGGCGTCCAGCGCGGCGCGGATCCTTGCCAGCTGCGGCTCGCTGCGGCGGCTGGCGGCCAGGCCCGCAGCCTCGGTCTCCAGGCTGATGCGCAGTTCCAGGATGGACAGCACGTCCTCCTTGGTCATCGCGCTCTTGGCCGCCAGGCCCATATGCTGCGGCGTGCGGTCCAGTACGAAGGTGCCCACGCCCTGGCGGGTCTCGACCATGCCGGCCGCCTGCATATGCGAAATCGCTTCCCGCACCACCGAGCGGCTCACGCCCAGCGCGCGGATGATCTCCGCCTCGGATGGCACCTTCTCGCCGGGTGCGATGCGGCCGTCCTTGATCAGGTCTGCGACGTAACTGACAACGCCGTGCGCCAGCGAGCGCGGTTTGGGCGGGGCGGGGGTGGGGCGGCTTGATTCCATGGATGGGCTGGGTCTCAAAACACAAGTTGCGTTTTCTAAAAGTGATGATTATACTTGCTTCCAAGTTGTCAGACGACCGATGACTTGGGGCCGGCATTAGCAGCGTTACGGCGAGACAAAAAGGACAGCGCGGCAACGCATGATCCTCCGCCGACGTGAAGAAGAAAATTCTTACACCATGGAGGAGACCACCATGCACTACCGCACCCGCAGCACCCCCTACCGGCTAAGCCGCACAGCCATCGCCCTCGCCGTCCTGGCTTTGGCAGCCCAGGCCGCCGCGCAGCAGGCCGACGCCGCTTCCGCCGCGACACCGGCGGCAGCCCCCATGCAGAAAGTCGAAGTCACCGGCTCCACCATCAAGCGCGTGGCCAGCGAAATGGCATTGCCGGTCACCACGGTCAAGGCCGACGAATTCGCCAACGCCGCGCTGACCACGGTGGCCGACGTGGTGACGTCCATGCCGGTGGCCTCGACCAACGTGCCGTCCGCCGCCGGCGCCGGCACCAACATGAATATGCGCGGCATCGGCATCAACCGCACGCTGGTGTTGCTGAACGGCCGGCGCATGGTGAACGAGCCGCTCAGCAACGGCTTTGTCAACGTCGACATGATACCGATGAGCGCCCTGAACCGCGTGGAAGTGCTGCGCGACGGCGCCTCCTCCACCTACGGCACCGACGCCATCGGCGGCGTGGTCAACTTCATCACCAAGCGCAGCTACAAGGGCTTGAACGTGACGGGACAGGCGGTGGTGCCGCAGGCATCCGGCGGCGGCCGCGAACACCGGCTCAGCATCCTGGGCGGCATCGGCGACCTGGAAGCGGACGGCTGGAATATTTACGCCACGGTCGATACGCACAAGCGCAGCGCGCTCGACGCCTCCGACCGCCCTGAGCTGAGCAGCCCCGAACGGCTGGCTGAACTGGGCATCGCGCCGCGCGCCGCCACCGGCAATTACGCGCAGCCGGCCAATGTGTTCTCGCCCAGCACCGGTATCACCGGCAATCCCTACTACGCCAGCGGCTGCACGGCGCCGTATTCCACGCCGGCGCTGCGCAACACCTGCATCCAGAACGCCAATTATTATGTGCTGGCGCTGCCGGCCAACGCGCAAACCACCTTCTTCACCAAGGGCAGCCTGAAGCTGTCCGAGGACCACCTGGTAACGGCCGAACTGCTGTACGCCAAGGAGCACATCACCACGCAGCGCGCGCCCAGCACCACGGTGGGCTTCAACGGCGCGGTGGCGCAGATTACGCCGAGCAGCCCGTACTATCCGGGCGGCTCCGCCGGCGTGCCGGCCATGGCGGGCCTGAACGGCTCCACCCTGAACGTGTCCTGGAGCGTGGCCGAGCTGGGGCCGGCCATTGCGCGCGACCAGCAGCAGGCCACCCGCCTGGTGCTGGCCGACGAAGGCCGCGTCGGCAAGTGGGACTATCGGCTGGGCTTCATCTACGGCGCCGGCGAGCGCGATTCCTGGTTCCGCCAGGGTTATGTGAACGGACTCAAGCTGCAAGCCGGCGTACGCAACGGCATCCTCAATCCCTTCGGCACGCAGAGCGCGGCAGGCCTGGCCTACCTGAAGGAGATTTCGGCCGACGGCGGCCAGATCCGGCACACCACCAATCTGTACACCGGGATCGACCTGACCGTCACGCGCGAGCTGATGCAACTGGGCGGCGGCGCGCTGACGCTGGCCGCCGGCGCCGAGTTCCATCACGACGCCAACAAGGACCGGGCGCTGGACGGCGTGATCGACGTGCCTTACCAGAACCGCCTGCCCAGCTACGCTTCGGGCAGCCGCAACATCAGCGCCCTGTTCATCGAGACCGACCTGCCGGTGACCAAGGAGCTGGACTTCAACATCGCCGCGCGCGCCGACAGCTATTCCGACTTCGGCAACACCGTCAATCCCAAAGCCAGCTTCCGCTACCAGCCGGCCAGGAACCTGATGCTGCGCGGTTCGGCCAGCACCGGCTTCCGCGCGCCGACGCTGTTCGACCGCTACGGCTACCGCCTGCCCGGCGCCACCGCGCTCACCACCAGCCGCTGGGACGATCCGGTGCTGTGCCCCGGCACCCCCGGCCTGGCAGGCACCGGCAAGCCGGTGGCGGGCGCCAATCCGCTCATCGTCTGCAACGCACAGCTGCCGGTGCAGCAGGGCAGCAATCCGGACGTGCTGCCCGAGAAATCGCGCAGCCTGACCTTCGGCGTCGTGCTGGAGCCGATGCGCAACATGATGCTGTCGCTGGACTACTACAACATCCACTTCCGCAACAGCATCGGCCAGCTGCCGCAGAACGCCATCTTCACCAACCCCGCCAAGTACGCCGACCTGTTCGTGCGCAATGCGAACGGCTCGCTGGCCTACGTGAAGAACACCGTGATGAACCTGGGCGACCTGCGCACCAGCGGCGTGGACGTCGGCTTCAGCTATGGCTTCCCGAGGCAGCCTGTGGGCGACTTCAAGATCGCCATGGACGGCACTTATGTGCACCAGTTCGAAAACCAGAACGAGAAGGACGGCGCCTGGATTTCCAACCTGGGGCGCTTCGGTTCGGTCGGATCGGGCAACGTCAGCGCCAGTCCCACCTACACCTTCCGCTGGAAGCATTCGCTGCGCCTGTCGTGGGCCAAGGGCGACTGGTTCTCGCAGCTGACGCAGAACTTCAACACCGGCTACCACGATTTGAACAACGTGGCGCCTGAGTACTTCCGCGACATCAAGCCGTATTCGGTGTGGAACCTGACCGCCTCCTACAAGGGCTTCAAGCACATCAACCTGACGGCGGGCGTGAGCAATCTGTTCGACACCGAACCGCCCGTCACCAACTCGAATTCGACCGCGTACGCCAACAACATCGCCAGCCCGATCGGGCGGGCGTTCAATGCGCGCGTGAGCTATGAATTCTGAGCGCGACAAGTTTTAAGGCCGGCCCCGGCCCGTTTTGGCGGGCGCCCGTGCCAAAAGCGCGGCGCCCACCCTTTTTTACCCAAATCCGAGACAGCACATGAAAATCGAACGAGTACAAGGAACCGTGTTCCACTATCTGACCAGCCGCAGCGTGGACAGCGCGGGGCACTCGCATCCCGGCCCGGAGAAGCGCGCCAACATGGCCATGATCACCATCACTGCCGACGACGGCAGCAAGGGCTACGCCTTCGGGCCGCCGGAAGTGGTGCGGCCGCACATCCTGGAAGCGTTCGCGCGCAAGGTGCTGATCGGGCAGGACCCGTTCGACCGCGAACGCCTGTGGCAGGACCTGGTGCACTGGCAGCGCGGCAGCGCCGGCCAGCTGACCGACCGCGCGCTGGCCGTCATCGAACAGGCGCTGTGGGACCTGGCGGGCCGCGCGCTGAACACCCCCGTGTACAAGCTGCTGGGCGCCTTCCGCGACAAGGTGCCGGCCTACGGCAGCACCATGTGCGGCGACGAGCTGAAAGGCGGCTTGTCCACGCCGGACGAGTACGCGGCGTTCGCCGTCAAGCTGGTCGAGCGCGGCTACAAGGCCATCAAGCTGCACACCTGGATGCCGCCGGTGTCGTTCGCGCCCAGCGTGGCGATGGACATCAAGGCTTGCGCGGCAGTGCGCGAGGCGGTCGGCCCGGACGTGGCGCTGATGCTGGACGGGTATCATTGGTACAGCCGCAGCGACGCGCTCACCATCGGCCGCGCGCTGGAACGGCTCAACTTCGCGTGGTTCGAGGAAATGATGAACGAGCAGAGCATCGCGTCCTACGCCTGGCTGGCCAACCAGCTCGACATCCCCATCGTCGGGCCGGAGTCGATCTCGGGCAAGCACCACAGCCGCGCCGACTGGGTGCAGGCGGGCGCCTGCGACATCCTGCGCGCCGGCGTGCCGGGCGTGGGCGGCATCACGCCGACCATGAAGGTCGCCGCGCTGGCGGACGCCTTTGGCATGAACTGCGAAGTACATGGCAACGGTGCGGCCAACCTGGCCGTCACCGCCGCCATCAAGAACTGCGAATGGTACGAGCGCGGCCTGCTGCATCCCTTCCTGGATTACGACGTGCCGCCGGCCTACCTGCGCAGCCTGCCGGACGCGATGGACGCCGACGGCTTCGTGCACCTGTCGCAGCAGCCAGGGCTGGGCGAGGACATCGACTTCGACTACATCGCGGCCAGCACCGTGGAATCCTACTAAGGCGCGGACATGAAACGTGCAATCAAACGGGCTTGCGGCGGTGCGGCTGGTGCTGCGCTGGCCGCGGCGCTTGCCGCCGCACTGGCACTGCCTGCGCCGGCGCTGGCGGCCACGCCGCGCGACCAGCTGGTGATAGGCATGAACATGAACAACCTGCTGTCGCTGGACCCGGCCGGCGCCACCGGCAACGACGTGCTGGGCGTGGTGGCCAACCTGTACGACTACCTGGTGGAGCTCGACCCGCACGACTTGAGCCAGGTGCGGCCGGCACTGGCCGAGCGCTGGGAGATCGCTCCGGACGGCATGAGCATCACTCTGTCGCTGCGCGGCGACGCGCGCTTCCAGAGCGGCCGCGCGCTGACCGCCGCCGACGCGGCCTGGTCGCTGCAGCGCGTGCTCAAGCTGAACCTGGCCATGGCGTCGCCGTGGAAAAGCTACGGCTTCAGCGCCGGCAACGCCGAGCGGCTGATCCAGGCGGTGGACGCGCGCACCCTGCGCATCACGCTGCCGGAACCGACCGATCCGAAGATGGTGCTGTACACGCTGGGCACCTCGGTCAGCGCGGCCATCCTGGACCGCGACACCGTGCTGGCGCACCAGAAGAACGGCGACCTGGGGGCGGCCTGGCTGCTGACGCACGCCGCCGGGTCCGGCCCATACGCGCTGACCGAATGGCGCGCCAAGGACGCCATGCTGCTGGACCGCTACGACGGCTACTGGCGCGGCCCGGCCAAGCTGCGCCGGGTGGTGATGCGGCACGTGCCGGAATCGCTGTCGCTGCGCTTCATGATTTCGCGCGGCGACGTCGACCTGGCGGCCGGCATGGCCGGTCCGGACATCGAAGCGCTCAAGCATGACGCCAGCGCGGTGGTGCAGCCGGTGCTGCGCGGCACCTCCTACTACGTGGCTGTGAGCATGAAGGATGCCAAGTTCGCGGACAAGCGGGTGCGGCTGGCGCTGCGCAAGCTGATCGACTACGACGGCATCAACAAGGCCATCATGCCGCACTACGGCGTGGCGCACCAGCGCCCGGTGATGATAGGGCTGACCGCCACGCTGCCCGATCCCGGCTACAAGCTGGACGTGGCGGCCGCCAAGCAGCTGCTGGCCGAAGCCGGTTATCCTAACGGCTTCCGCACTACCATCAAGGTGCTGTCCGATCCGCCCATGATCAACATCGCCACCGCGCTGCAAGGTACGCTGGCGCAGGCCGGCATCCAGGCCAGCATCCAGTCCGGCACCGGCAACCAGGTGTACGGCGCCATGCGCGACCGCAAGTTCGAGATCGTGGTGGGGCGCGGCGGCGGCGGCGTGGAGCCGCACCCTCATGCCAACCTGCGCGCGCTGGTCTACAACCCGGACAACCGCGACGCCGCCAAGCTGACCAACTTCCAGGGCTGGCGCACGTCCTTCCACAGCCCGGAGATCAACCGCCTGATCGAGCAGGCGGTGCGCGAGCGCGATCCGGATGCGCAAAACGCCATGTACCGCGAAGTGCAGCAGCTGTACGACAGCGAGGTGGGGGCGATCCAGCCTATCTCGCAGATGCTGGAGACGGTGGTGCTGAGCAAGCGGGTGCACGGCTACGTGGGTCATCCGTCCGCCACCACCCACTTGCGGGACGTCTACAAAGATTAGGCGCCCGCCCAAAAATGCTGGTCCATAAAAATAACGGAGACAAGACATGAAAGCTTTTCTGGCACGCGCCGGCGCCATGCGGGCGCGCTTGCTGAGCACCTTGGCCACGCTTTTTGGCCTGCTGGTGCTGACCTTCTTCATCGGCCGCGTGATGCCGATCGATCCGGTGCTGTCCATTGTGGGCCCGGATGCCGACGCCTCGACCTACCGTGAAGCGGCGGCGCGCCTGGGCCTGGACCAGCCGCTGTGGGTGCAGTTCGGCCGCTACCTGGGCGAACTGGCGCACGGCAACCTGGGCACCTCGCTGCTGACCGGGAACGCCGTCAGTGCCGACATTGCGCGGGTGTTCCCGGCCACCGTGGAACTGGCCACGCTCGCGATCGTGCTGGGCGTGCTGGCCGGCGTGCCGCTGGGCGTATGGGCCGCCAGCCGGCGCGGCCGCCTGGTGGACCATGTGGTGCGCGTCATCAGCCTGGCCGGGCATTCCACGCCGGTGTTCTGGTTCGCGATGATGGGACTGCTGGTGTTCTATGCCTGGCTGGGCTGGGCCGGCGGCTCGGGCCGCATCGCGCTGGCTTACGACGGCGCCATTCCTTCCGTCACCGGGCTGCTGCTGATCGACACGCTGCTGGCCGGGCACTGGGATGCGTTTGCCAACAGCGTCAGGCATATCCTGCTGCCGGCCTGCATTCTCGGCCTGCATTCAATGGCCTACATCAGCCGCATGACGCGCAGCTTCATGCTGGCGCAGCTGTCGCAGGAGTACATCCTGACGGCGCGCGTGAAAGGGCTGTCGGAGGCGGCCGTGATCTGGCGCCACGCCTTTCGCAACATCCTGGTGCAGCTGCTCACCATCGTCGCGCTGGCCTACGGCGGCCTGCTGGAAGGCGCGGTGCTGATCGAGACCGTGTTCGCCTGGCCGGGCTTCGGCCAGTACCTGACCAATAGCCTGCTGCTGGGCGATATGAACTCGGTGATGGGATGTGTGCTGCTGGTCGGCGTCATCTTCGTCACGCTCAACCTCGTCTCGGACGCCCTGTACCAAGTCTTCGATCCACGGATGCACTGATGCTGACCAATACCATGCCTGCTATTCCCGACCCAAGCGCCCCCGATGCCGCGCCGCCGCCCGCCAGGGCTGTGGCAGCCCCGGCCTCCGCTGGCTCCGCGCTGCGCGAATCGCTGCGGCGCGCGCTGCACCACCTGCTGCGCAATCCCATGACGCTGGCGGGCCTGATCGTGATCCTGCTGCTGATCGCGGTTGCCTGCTGCGCGCCCTGGATCGCCACCCACGACCCGCTGCGCCAGGACCTGGCCGCCACCTTGCAGGCGCCCGGCGCCGCGCACTGGTTCGGCACCGACGAATACGGCCGCGACACCTTCAGCCGCCTGGTGTACGGCGCCCGCACCACGCTCTACATTGTCGGTCTGGTCACCATCGTGGTCGGCCCGGTCGGGCTGGCGGTGGGCGCCGCGTCCGGCTACTTCGGCGGCTGGGTGGACGCGCTGTTCATGCGCATTACCGACATCTTCATCTCCTTTCCCAGCCTGGTGCTGGCGCTGGCCTTCGTGGCCGCGCTCGGGCCGGGCCTGGAGCATGCAGTGATCGCCATCGCGCTCACCGCCTGGCCGCCCATCGCGCGCCTGGCGCGGGCCGAGACGCGCACCCTGCGCAAGGCCGACTTCGTGGCGGCCGTGCAGCTGCAGGGCGCCTCGCCGCTGCGCATCCTGGTGCGGCACATCGCGCCGCTGTGCCTGTCCTCGGTGCTGGTGCGGCTGACCATGAACATGGCCGGCATCATCCTCACCGCCGCTGGCCTCGGCTTCCTCGGCCTGGGCGCGCAGCCGCCGTCGGCCGAGTGGGGCGCCATGATCTCGGCCGGGCGCCGCTACATGATGGAGTGCTGGTGGCTGGTGGCCATGCCCGGCGCCGCCATCATGGTGGTCAGCCTGGCCTTCAACCTGCTGGGCGACGGCCTGCGCGACGTGTTCGATCCACGCAGCTGACAAGGAACGATGATGACGAAAACGGAAACCAAAACTGAAACCAAGCTGGAAGTGGAAGACCTGAGCGTGCGTTTTGCCACCCGCGACGGTCTGGTTGACGCGGTGCGCGGCGTGTCCTTCAAGCTGGGGCGCGAGAAGCTGGCAATCGTCGGCGAATCCGGTTCCGGCAAGTCGACCGTGGGCCGCACGCTGCTCAAGCTGCATCCGGCCAGCGCCCGCATCGACGCGCGCGTGCTGCGCTTCGGCGGCACCGACCTGCTGCAGGCCGGCGAGAAGCAGATGCGCGCCATACGCGGCCAGCGCATGTCCATGATCATGCAGGACCCGAAGTACTCGCTGAACCCGGTAATGAAGGTGGGCGACCAGATCGCCGAAGCCGTGCTGGCGCATGAGAAAGGGCGGCGGCTACCGCGCGCCCAGGTGCGCGAGCGCGTCATCGCCATGCTGGAACAGGTGCGCATCCGGGATCCGCACAAGGTCTACGAGCGCTACCCGCACGAGGTCTCCGGCGGCATGGGACAGCGCATCATGATCGCCATGATGCTGATCCCGAATCCCGAGGTGGTGATCGCCGACGAACCGACTTCGGCGCTGGACGTGTCGGTGCGCGCCCAGGTGCTGTCGGTGCTGGACGACCTGGTGGGACAGCGCGACCTGGGCCTGATCTTTATCAGCCACGACCTGAACCTGGTGCGCCATTTCTGCGACCGCGTGCTGGTGATGTACGCCGGCCGCGTGGTCGAATCCATCGCTGCGGCGGACCTGGACCATGCGCAGCATCCCTACACCCGTGGCCTGCTGGCCGCGCTGCCCAGCATCGACATGCGGCGCCCGGTGCTGCCGGTGCTGCAGCGCGATCCCGCCTGGCTGGCCAATTAGGAGTCCGATCCATGATTACGGTAAACGACCTGGCGCTGACTTTCGGCAGCGGCGCCCAGGGCAACAAGGTATTGAACGAAGTGGGCTTCTCGGTGCGTGAAGGGGAAGTGTTTGGCCTGGTGGGCGAGTCGGGATCCGGCAAGAGCACGGTGCTGCGCTGCCTGGCCGGGCTGTACTCGCACTGGCAAGGCGACATGCGCATCGCCGGCCAGCCGCTGGGCCGCACGATAGACCGCGAGCGCTGCCGGCTGATGCAGATGGTGTTCCAGGACCCTTACGGCTCGCTGCACCCGCGCCACACGGTAGACACGGCGCTGTCGGAGCCGCTGAAGATCCACAAGATGGACAACATCGGCGGGCGCGTGCGGCAGATGCTGCTGAAAGTGGGGCTGAACGATTCGTTCCGCTACCGCTATCCGCACCAGATGTCCGGCGGCCAGCGGCAGCGCGTGGCGATTGCCCGCGCGCTGATCCTGGAGCCGCGCATCCTGCTGCTGGACGAGCCCACCTCCGCGCTGGACGTGTCGGTGCAGGCCGAGATCCTGAACCTGCTGGCCGAGCTGCGCGCGCGCGACGGACTGACCTACATCCTCGTGACGCACGACCTGGGCGTGGTGGTGCACCTGTGCGACCGCGTGGCGGTGATGCAGCAGGGCCGCATCGTCGATACGCTCGACAGCGCCCTGCTCAGCAACGGCGGCGCCAGCCACCCCTACACCCGCAGCCTGGTTGAAGCGACGCGCAGCTGCAGCAGGGAAATGGCGACTGCGTGAGGTGACTCGTCCAACACGACGCGGCGCAGGGCGGGTTAGCCGGAACGGCGCCACCCGCCACGCTTAGCGCGCCTTCGGCTCAAAGCGGCGCAGGAAGTCCAGCAGCGCCTGGGCGGCGATCTCGGCGTCGTCGGCCGTCATGGTTTCCAGCGGGTTGTGGCTGATGCCGCCGTTGCCGCAGCGCGTGAACAGCATGGCCACGTCGGCGATGGCGGCCATGGCCATGGCGTCGTGTCCTGCTCCCGACAGCAGGTCGAAGCGCTGCAAGCCGGTGCGCTCGACCGCCGCGCCCAGCTGGTCCATCAGCCACGGCGCGCACGGCGCGGCGGCCGCCTCCACCACTTTCTCCAGCTTGAACTCGATGTGGCGCCGCTCGCAGATCGCCGCGATGCCGTCCAGGACGTCCTTCACGGCCGCCTGGCGCACCGCGTCGTCCGCAGCGCGGATGTCGAGCGACAGCTTGCACGCGCCCGGAATCACGTTTACCGAACCGTTCGGCACTTGCAGCTGTCCCACGGTGCCCACCAGCGCCTCCGCCGTGCCGCAGCGCTGTTCCACCAGCAGCACGATCTCGGCGGCGGCGGCGGCGGCGTCCTTGCGCATGGTCATCGGCGTGGTGCCGGCATGGCTGGCCAGCCCGCGCAGTTCGACCAGGTAGCGCGAGCTGCCGGCAATTGCGGTGACCACGCCCAGCGGCAGGCCGCGCTGCAGCAGCACCGGCCCTTGCTCGATGTGCACTTCCACGAAAGCCAGCAGCCTGGCTGGATCGCGCGCGATCGCCGGAATGGCGGACACGTTGTGGCCGGCGCCGGCCAGTGCGGTGCGCATGCTCACGCCGTCCGCATCCAGCTGCTCCAGCAGGTTCATGTCGAAGCGGCCGGTGATGGCGTTACTGCCCAGGAAAGTGGAGCGGAAACGCACGCCTTCTTCCTCGGCAAAGCCGACGATCTCGAAATCGAAGGGCAGCTTTTCGCCGGTGGCGTGCAGGTGCTTGACGATGGCGATCGGCAGCAGGATGCCGAGGCGGCCGTCGTACTTGCCGCCGTTGCGCACGGTGTCGTAGTGCGAGCCGGTCATCAGCGTCTTGGCGTTGGCGGCGCCGGACAGGTAGCGGCCCACCACGTTGCCCACCTCGTCGATGTGCACTTCCATGCCGGCTTCGCGCATCCAGTTTGCCAGCTGCGCGGCCGATTTCAGGTGCGCTTCGGTCATGTAGGCGCAGGTCAGCCCGTCGGCGTCGTCGCTCCATTGCGCCAGCTCTTCGGACCACTGCATGATGGCCGGACCGAAGTCCATCTGCACGCCCAGCAGGTCGTTGATGCGCATTTCGGCGATGCGGTGGATCTGGCGCAGGCATTCCTGCTGTTCATCGCTGACCTGATTGCGGAAGCGGCGGGTGAAGGTGGCGATGATCTGCTGGCGCGTCAGGCCGTTGCCGGTCGGGCCTTTCACGGCCAGGATGAAGGGGAAGCCGAACTTGGCGTTGTAGTCGGCGTTCAGCGTGTGCAGCATCGCGAACTCTTCGGCGCTGCACAGGTTCAGGCCGGACTTGGCCTGCTCGCTGGTCGATTCGGCCGTCAGCTCGCCGGCGATGGCGGCCTTGCCAGCCAACTCCGGGTGGGCGCGGATCAGGCCCAGTTGTTCTTCCTGCGTGGCCTTGCCGACCTCCGCCTGCAAGGCCTGCTTCAGCGCCGTCACGCTGGCGAAAGGACGCAGCGCGGCGGCGCGCTGCGGAATCCATGGCGAGTGCTCGTAGATGCCGTGCAGGCGCTCGGCGAAAGTGGGGACGTCGCAGCTATTCAGTTCGGAGAGTGTAGTCATCGTTATATCCATCCTTGGAACGTCGATGATATATCTGCCTGTATAGGCGGGCTATACGCCGTCGCCTATGACCCTTATCATTTCAGCAGACCTTTCGCTGCCTCGCTCACCTGGTCGCGCAGCCATTTGTGCTCGGGCGCGGCGTGCACGCGCTCGTGCCACAGCTGGTAGAAGCGCATCGGCGGGAACTTGATCGGCACCGTATAGGTCTTCAGCGGCAGCGTCTTCTCGTGGAAGCGGATGAACTGGCGGCCGGTGGTCAGCACCAGGTCGGTCTGCGTCAGCATGTAGGGGATCAGGCCAAAGTAGGCCGATTCCACCATCACGTTGCGGCGCATGTTCTGGCGCTCGAGGAAGGAGTCGATCACGCCGTGGTAGCCGGGCAACAGTTGCGACGGCGCCACGTGCGGCAGCGACAGGTAGTCCTCGGCCGTCATGGCGTCGCTGGGGGTGCGCTTGGCGTACGGTGCGCCGGCGTGCATGGCGCAGATGATGGGGTCCTCGAACAGCTTGGACATGTGCAGGTGCTCGGGCGGCTCGTCCCAGTTGGCGATGACCAGATCGAGGTCGCCGTCGGACAGCAGGCGCACGTAGTCCACCCCCGGCCCCAGGCCGTGGATGATGATGCGGCTGAGCGGCGAGCCGCGCCGCAGCAGCGACACCACGTTGGGCAGGAACTGCGTGTCCAGGTAGTCCGGCGCGGCGATGTGGAAGGTGCGCGCTTCTTCCTGCGGCACGAAGGGCGTCTTCTTGATGAACAGGTTTTCCGTTTCATCGAGGATGCGCTTGGCCGGCTTGAGCAGGCTTTCGCCGTGCTGGGTCGGCACCATGCCGCGCGCGCCGCGCACCAGCAGCGGGTCGCCGGTCAGCTCGCGCAGCTTGCGCAGGGAGGCGGAGATCGATGGCTGCGGCTGATTCAACTTCAGCGCCACGCGCGACACGTTCTTCTCCACCAGCAGCAGGTAGAGGATGCGGATCAGGTGCAGATCGAGATTTTTGGGCAGGCTGGACATAGGCTGGCTTTATATCAGATCGAATATGTCGAATATACGATATATTTCATGGCGCTGGGCCGAAAACCGTTTATCTTCTGTAAATTGCCGCCACTTCATTCTTGAGGAATCCATGGAAGTTTTCGCCTATCTGATCCCGTATGGCCTCGAATGGCTGAACCTGATCGTGCGCTGGCTGCACATCATCACCGGCATCGCCTGGATAGGCGCCTCGTTCTACTTCGTCTGGCTGGACAATTCCATCCGCCCGCCCGCACCGGGCTCCGAACTGGCGCGCAAGGGCGTGTCGGGCGAACTGTGGGCGGTGCACGGCGGCGGTTTCTACCACCCGCAGAAGTACCTGGTGGCGCCGGCCGAACTGCCCAAGGAACTGCACTGGTTCAAATGGGAAGCTTACACCACTTGGCTGTCGGGCTTCGCGCTGCTGACCATCGCCTACTATTTCAATGCGCAGGCCATGATGATCGACCAGTCGGTGGCGGACCTGAGCAGCCTGCAGGCCATCGGTATCGGCCTCGCCTCGCTGGTGGTCGGCTGGACCGTGTACGACCTGCTGTGCCGCTCCGCGCTGGGCAAGCACGACTTCTGGTTCGGCGTGGTGGTGTTCGCGCTGCTGGTGGCGGCGTCCTGGGTGCTGACGCATTTCCTCAGCGGCCGCGCGGCCTATATCCACGTGGGCGCCATGATAGGCACCATCATGGTGGCCAATGTGCTGATGCTGATCATCCCCGGCCAGCGCAAGATGGTGGCGGCCATGGCGGCCGGCGGCCTGCCGGACCCGGTGCACGGCCAGCGCGCCAAGCAGCGCAGCGTGCATAACAACTACTTCACCTTGCCGGTGCTGTTCATCATGATCAGCAACCACTACGCGATGACCTACCGCCACGAGCACGCGTGGCTGGTGCTGGCCGTGATCATGGCGGCGGGCGTGTTTATCCGCCACTTCTTCAACCTGCGCCACAAAGGCCGCACGGAGTGGCGCTATCCGGCCATCGGCGTGGCGCTGCTGCTGGCGGTGGCGGTGGCGATAGCGCCCAAGCCTCCAGCGGCCCGTGCCGCCGCCGCCGCGGCAGCACAGGCGGCCGCGCCGGTATCGCAATTTGGCAAGGTGCAGGCCGTCATGGCGCAGCGTTGCGTGGCCTGCCACGCTGCGGCGCCCACACAGCCCGGCTTTGCGGCGGCGCCGGCCGGCGTCATGCTGGAGAACGAAGCGGAGATTCGCCAGAATGCGGAGAAGATTTACAAACAGACGGTGCAGCTGAAAGCCATGCCGCTCGCGAACCTGACCAATATGACCGACGACGAACGCGCCCTGGTGGCGGCCTGGTTCGAATCCGGCGCAAAATAAAGGAGCAACATGAGCAAGCAAGAACAACTGATCCAGTGGATCGACGCCCATTTCGACGAGCAGGTGGCCTTCCTGCAGCAAGTGCTGCGCGTGCCCACCGACACCCCGCCCGGCAACAACGCGCCGCACGCGGACATGATCGCCGAGGCGGTCAAGGCCTACGGCTGGGAAGCCGAGCAGCACGCCGTGCCGGAGCAGGTGGTGCGCGACTATGGCATGGAAACCATCACCAACCTGATCGTGCGACGCCCGTACGCGGACGGCGGCCCCACCGTGGCCCTGAATGCGCACGGCGACGTGGTGCCGCCCGGCGAAGGCTGGACCTATCCGCCCTACGGCGGCGTGGTCGACAACGGCTACATCTACGGCCGCGCCGCCGCCGTCTCGAAATGCGACTTCGCCACCTACATCTTCGCCGCGCGCGCGCTGGAAGCGCTGGGCGTTCCGCTGAAAGGCAAGCTGGAACTGCACTTCACCTACGACGAGGAGTTCGGCGGACTGCTGGGACCCGGCTGGCTGCTGGAGCAAAAGCTCACCAGGCCGGACTATGTCATCGCGGCGGGCTTCAGCTACAACATCGTCACCGCGCACAACGCTTGCCTGCAGTTCGAGATCACCGTGCACGGCAAGTCCGGCCACGGCGCCATGCCGGAAACCGGCCATGATGCGCTGCAGGCTGCAACGAAAATCCTGAACGCGCTCTACAGCCAGGTGGCGGAACTGAAGAAGGTCAAGTCCAAGGTGCCCGGCATCGACAGCCCCACCATGCTGGTGGGCCGCATCGATGGCGGCACCAACACCAACGTGGTGCCCGGCAAGGTGGTGATGAAGATGGACCGCCGCATGATCCCGGAAGAGGACCCGGTGGCGGTGGAGGCGCAGGTGCGCGCGCTGATCGAAGAGGCGGTGCACGGCGAACCCGGTATCCGCATCGAGATCAAGCGCCTGCTGCTGTCGCACGCGCTGCGCCCGCAGCCGGGTTCCGAACAGCTGGTGGCCAACATCCAGAAGAACGCCAAGGCCATCCTGGGTGAGGACATCCCGGCCGTCGGCACCCCGCTGTACGCCGACGCGCGCCTGTACGGCGAGCAGGGCATTCCGGCCGTGCTGTACGGCGCCGGCCCGCGCACCGTGCCCGAATCGAACGCCAAGAAGGCCGATGAGCGCCTGGCATTGGACGATTTGCGCAAAGCGACTAAAATCGTGGCACTGACGTTGGCCGACTTCCTGGCCTGAACAAGGAGCTGCGATGTTTGAAAAGAAGATGATGGCAGGCTGGGGCGACATGGACTTCAACAGCCATATGCGCAACACGGCCTTCCTGGACAAGGCCGGCGACGTGCGCATGCTGTTCCTGTCGGAGCACGGTTTCAGCATGGGCGAGTTCAAGCGCCAGAACATCGGCCCGGTGGTGATGAAGGACGACATCGCGTACTTCAAGGAAGTGATGCTGCTGGAGTCCATCACCGTGACGCTCGGCCTGGCCGGCATGTCGGAAGACGGTAGCCGCTGGCTGTTGCGCAGCGACGTGTATCGCGGCGACGGCAAGCTGGCTGCGCGCATTACCAGCGCCGGCGGCTGGCTGGACCTGGTGGCGCGCAAGCTGATCGTGCCGCCGCCGGCATTGCTGGCCACCTGGCAGATACTGGAGAAGACCGAGGACTTCACCGAGCTGCCCAGCAGCGTGGCGCGCTGAACGTTAGCGGAACACCGGGCGGAAGAACGAGCGCTCGTAGCTGATGAAGCACTTGGTCTTCTTATAGTAATTGACCGCCGCGATGCATTCTTCATCGGTGGCGGCGGCGATGCGGTACTGCTCGTAGGCCGCCAGCGATTCGAATGAGAACGAAGCCAGCGCCACGTCGCTGGCGCCTTCGCTGGGCATCAGGTAGCCGTGGTGTGTGCCGCCCAGTTTTTCGACCAGCGGTATCCACAAGCGGGCGTAGTGTTCAAATTCCGGCAGCTTGTCCGCATCGATGATGTAGCGCAGATGGCAGGTGATCATAGGGTGTCCTTGAAAATTCGAGAACCAGCAATGTATATCAATTACGCGCGGGGCGCTCCTCAACGTCTCGCGCTTTTGGCCATCCGCGCCTATCAGCGCTATCTTTCCCCACGCAAGGGCTTTGTCTGCGCGTTCCGCGTCCACACGGGACGCGACGGCTGCTCGGCCTACGGCTTGCGCGTGATCGGGCGCTACGGACTGCGGCGCGGGCTGGTGCTGCTGGACCGCCGCCTGAGCGATTGCGGCCACCAGCACCGCCTGCACGCGCCGCCATGCCCTGCCAGGCATCCGGCGCTGCAGCGCCAGGCCGGCTTCTGCGATCTGCCGTCCTGCGACGTCCCTGCCGGTGGTGGGGCAGCTTGCCGGGTGCTCGGTCCTGCGCTGGAAACCCTGGACGCGGCGTGCACCTGCGCCGATGTCTGCAGCGCTTGCGACTGGCGGCGCGATTCCTACCGGGTGAGCAAATCGGTCAAGGACAAATACAAGCGCAATCGCGTGGTTCCGCCGGCCGGCTAGGCGCAATCAGCAGACCACTTGCATTTCGTCAATGCAGCCAGGCAGGGCATGGCCGTAGACTGGCTGGATGCCGAACTCCGCGCCGCCTGCACGTTTCGATTTGCCCTGGAAACTGGCACTGACACACGCCTTCCGGGCCTTCATGGCCTTCTTTTTTGCCGATCTCTGCGCTCAAATAGACTGGTCCGGGCGGCCGCGCTTCCGCGACAAGGAACTGGCCGGCATCGGCTTCGGCGATGCGCCGGACGGCATGGTGGCCGGTTGGCGACCGCATGCGTTCCGAAACCAGATACTGGGCACGGTGATGGGCATCTCTTTCGCCACCGCAAAGCTGGTGGACTATGCTGACCGAAGCGATGCATTGCTGGCTTCGCACAAGCAGGCATTCATGGATAAGGGATGGAAGAAGGGGCTTGAAAAAGGGGCTTGAAAAGGGGCTGGAAAAGGCATGGAGAAGGGACTGGAAAAAGGCCTTCAGCAGGGGCGCAAAGAAGGTGCGGCAGCGCTGCTGGAACGGCAGCTTAGTCGGCGATTCGGACCGCTGCCGCCAACCGTCCGGACCAGGCTGGCCGAGGCCAGCGCAGAGCAGGTGGCAGCCTGGAGCGATGCACTGCCGGAGTCGCAATCGCTGCAGCAAGTGTTTGGATAAAAGAAAAAGGCCGGGAACTTGTCCCGGCCTTGTTGCTTACTTCTTCAGCGTGCGTTCGAACAGCTGGTAGATGCGGCGGTACTGGTCGTACCAGCTTTCCGGCTGCAGGTAGGCGTGGCGCTCCAGCGGATAGCTGGCCAGTTCCCAGTTGTCCTTCTTCAGTTCGATGAAGCGCTGCGCCATGCGCACCGAGTCCTGGTAGAACACGTTGTCGTCCACCATGCCGTGCGCGATCAGCAGGTTGCCTTTCAGCTTGTCCGCGTATTCGATCGGCGACGACACCTTATACGCTTCCGGGTCCAGCTCCGGCGTGTTCAGGATGTTGGCGGTGTATTCGTGGTTATAGGTGGTCCAGTCGGTGACGGGACGCAGCGCCGCGCCGGACTTGAATTTCTCCGGCTCGCGCAGCAGCGCCATGAAGGTCATGAAGCCGCCATAGCTGCCGCCGTAGATGCCCACGTTGTCCGCGTCGCCCTGGTGCTTGGCCACCATCCAGTTCAGGCCGTCCACGTAGTCGTCCAGCTCCGGGTGGCCCATCTGGCGGTAGATGGCAGTGCGCCAGTCGCGGCCGTAGCCCTTGGAGGCGCGGTAGTCCATGTCCAGCACGATGTAGCCCTTTTCAACCAGCAGGTTGTGGAACATCTGCTCGCGGAAGTAGACCGGGAAGCGCTTGGTGGTGTTCTGCAGGTAGCCGGCGCCATGCACGAACAGCACCACCGGATACTTCTTGCCCGCTTCCAGCTTGGCCGGGCGGTACAGCTTGGACCAGATCGGGCCGGCGCCGTGCGTGGAGGGCACCGCCACCAGTTCCGGCTGCACCCAGCTGCGCGCCTTGTAGTCCGGCGTGCGGGTGTCGGTCAGCCTGACGGCGGCGCCGATGGCGCCGGAACCCACGGTCACGGTGGCAATCTGCGCCGGCATGTAGGCCGACGAGTGGTGCACCAGCAGCTTGCGCTGGTCGGGCGACACGGCGTACTGTTCCACGCCGCCTTCCAGCGCGGTCACTTCGCGCACCGACGCCTCTTTCGCGTTGACGGCGCATACTTCGTACGCGCCCGGCATGGCGCGGTTGCACAGCACGAAGGCGGTGCCGCCGTCGGCCGACCAGGTCACGCGCGTGGCTTCCCACTTGCCCTGCGTGAGCGCGCGCTGCTTGCCGTCGGCGCCCAGCGTGTACAGGTGCGAGTAGCCGCTTTCCTCGGACAGGAACCACAGCGTGGCGTTGTCCGGTAGCCAGCCGAACTCGTTGTAGCTGCCGTTCACCCAGGCTGTGTCGCTGACGCGGTGCAGCGGCCTGAGAGCCGCGCCGGGCAGGTCGATGGCGGCGATCCAGCGGTCCTTGTTGTCCACCGCGCGTAGCATCACGGCCACCTTGGCGCCATTGTCGGTCCAGGAAATGCCGCCATCGGTCTCGTCGTCCAGGCGCACCGCGCGGTTGCCTTTCTGCGCCGGCAGCTTCTGCGCCTCGCGCATGGCTGCCAGCGGGTCGGTGGCGATGCCGGGCAGGGCGTCGAATTTGATGTCCTGCACTTCGCGCGTTTTCAGGTCCACCAGTTTTAGCGACTGCGCCTTGGGCATGTCGCGGCCGACGCGGGTGCGCTGGTCGTCGGCTTCCTCGTATCCCGATTCGGTCACGTAGCGCGGCATTTTGCCGATGCGGCCCTTGTCGCCCTTGGGCGAGGTGGCGATCACCAGGTAGCGGCCGTCCGGCGACAGCGAGGTAGCGTCGATCACGACCTTCTCGCCCAGGTAGATTTGCTGCGGCGCGCGGGTGGCGTCGGCCGCGCGCTCGGCATCGGCGCGTTCGCGCAACGCGTCCTTGTCGTCCTTCTGGCGCTGCAGCGTGGTAATCAGGCGCAGCTGCAGGTCACGCAGCGAATCGGCGTCCGGCGCTGCGGCCGGGTCCTTTGCGGTGCGCGGCAGCGCCACCGGGGACACCAGGCGCTCGGCGCGGTTCCAGCTGTACCAGTCGTGGCCCACGCGGTACTGCACGCTGCGCCCGTCGGCCGAGTACTGCGCCGCCACCGGGGCCGGCGTGGCGCCCTTGCTGATCTGGGTCAGCGCGCCGGTCTTCAGGTCGCGCTCGAACAGGTCGCCGTTGCGCAGCATCAGCGCGCGGCTGCGCTCTCGGTTGTACTGCACGCTGGCGCTGTCCAGGCTGGCCAGTTCGCTGTCGGCCACCTTGCGCGGCGGCAGGTCGGCGCGCGCGGCGGCCTGGGAGCTGGTCTGGAAGGTGTCGCGCAGCGGCGACGCGCTGCGCTTCTGCTTGAAATACACCTGCTTGCCGTCCCAGCTCCACCACGCGGTTTCCACCGGGGTGCCCAGCCAGTCCGGGTGGGACATGGCCTGGTCGAGGCTGATCGGGGTGGGAGTCTGGCTTTGGGCTGCGGCCGGGATCGCCAGCGCGGCGCACAGTGCCGCGGCGAGCGCGGAAGGGGCAAAAATTCGCATCGTTTCTTGTGGGAATGGGCAAAGTTGAGCGGGCATTCTAGCGCAAGTGGCAGGCCTCTTATGTATAAGCATGTATCAGCATGCAAGCCGGGGGAGGCCTTATCTAAAGGCTAATGAGGAAAATGTTACATCCCGGCGGCAATTGTGTAAGCTGGTCCGGTCAGCTTCGTTTCCACGGAGATACACGATGACCAAGCAAACGGCGCAGCGCGCCGCCGCCCTGGTGCTGCTCGCGGGACTGGGCGCGGCTGCCTGGTGGTGGCACAGCCATGGCGGCGCCTTTGGCAGGGCTGCGCCGCTGGAACCGCTGATCCTGGCCACCAACACCAGCTATGTCGCCATGTGCCCCATCCTGGCGGCACAGCAGCAGGGCTATTTCAAGCGCTACGGCATTGCCGCCCAGATCCAGCCTCACACCAGCGGCAAGGCCTCGCTGCAAGCGGCGCTGGACGGCCATGCCGATCTTGGCACCGTGGCCGACATCCCCATCATGTTCGCGGTCATGGAGCAGGTACCGGTGGCGGTGGTGGCAACCTATTTCCGCGCCGAGCGCGATCACGGCATCGTCGGCCGCAAGGACCGCGGCGTGACCGCGCCGCCCAGCCTGAAAGGCAAGCGGGTCGGCGTCACCCTGGGCACCTCCAACCACTTCGTGCTGAACGCCTTCCTCAACCGCCAGCACCTGGCGGCCAGCGAAGTGACCATGGTCAATATGAAGCCGGAAGAATTCGGCGCGGCGCTGCTGCGCGGCGACGTGGACGCGGTGTCCGGCTGGGAGCCTTACCTGGACACGGTGCTCAAGCAGCTCGGCCCGAACGGCGTGATGTTCGACGCCGAAGACCTGTACGAGATCCCCTACAACATCGCCGGCACGCGCGACTATGTGCGCAGCCATCCGGAGACCATCAAAAAGCTGTTGCGCGCGCTGATCGACGGCAACCGCTATTGCGCCGAACAGCCGCAGGCGGCGCAAGCCATGACCGGGGCCCTGCTCAAGGGCGACAGCGACAAGTGGCGCGAACTGTGGCCGACCTACCACTTCGCCGTTAGCCTGGACCAGGCATTGCTGGTGGCGTTGGAGGACCAGACCCGCTGGGCCATGGCGAACCGCCTGGCGGCCCAGGGCACGGTCCCCAATTTCCTCACCGCCCTCGACTACCAGCCGCTGAAGACAGTGGCACCGGCGGCCGTGACGGTTATCCATTAGCGGCACATAAAGGGGGGCGGAGTGAAACTGGCAACGCGTTTTCAGCTGATGGGCTGGTTCTCGGCGGCCATCGTCGCCACCATCGTGGTGGTGCTGCTGGCCACCGCGCAGCGCGTGCAGCAGGAGCTGGACAAGAACGAGGCCGCCGGCGAAATGCTGCATGCGGTGACGGCGTTGCGCTACCTGACGCTGGAGTTCGTGCTGCGCCACGAGCAGCGCGCCGAGGCGCAGTGGCAGTTGCGCAGCGATTCGCTGGCCAAGCTGATGGCGCAGGCCGACGAGTTCGACGGGCGCGAGGAAACGGCGCTGCTGGCTGGCCTGCAGCGCACGCACGCCAGCCTGGAGCGCCTGTTCGGCACCCTGTCGACGCAGCCGAACAAGCCGCCGCTCGGCACCCCGGCGCGCGCCGTGGCCGACGAGTTCGAGTCGCGCCTGGCGGGACAGATCGGCAACAAGATGCAGACCATGATCGCCGACGTGCTGCGCCTGTCGGCGCTGAGCCGGCAAGCGCTGCTGGACGCTCAGCAGCGCGCCAATATCGCGGTGGCCGTGTTCGGCGGGCTGGCGCTGCTGGCGGTGGCGGGCACCACCTTCGTCGGCTACCGCAGCGTGGCGCGGCCGCTGGCGCGCCTGCGCGAGGGCACGGCCCAGGTGGGTGCGGGCGACTTGAATTTCAAGCTCAACGTGGCTACCCGCGACGAGATCGGCGACCTGGCGCGCGCCTTCGACGGCATGACCGAGCGGCTGCAGCAGACCACCGTGTCGCGCGATTCGCTGGCCGGGCTGAACGGCGCGCTGCAGGCGGAAATCGGCGTGCGCCAGCAGGCCGAGGCGCGCACCACGGCGCAGCTGCAGCGCCTGAACCTGCTGCACCAGATCACGCGCTCGATCGGCGAGCGCCAGGATTTGCGCAGCATCTTCCAGGTGGTGGTGCGTTCGCTGGAAGACCAGCTGCCGATCGATTTCGGCTGCATCTGCCTGGTGGACCACGGCAGCGACCGGCTGTTGGTGAGCTGTGTCGGCCTGCAGGGCGCGGCGCTGGCCATGGCCATGCCGGTGACGGAGCGCAGCCACATCGACATCGACGAGAACGGCCTGTCGCGCTGCGTGCGCGGCGCGCTGGTGTACGAGGCCGACATCGCTGACGTCGATTTCCCTTTCCCGCAGCGCCTGGCCGGCGGCGGCCTGCGCGCGCTGGTGCTGGCGCCGCTGCTGGTGGAGAGCCACGTGTTCGGCGTGCTGGTGGCGGCGCGCCGCACGCCGCACAGCTTTTCCAGCGGCGAGTGCGAATTCCTGCGCCAGCTCAGCGAGCACGTGGCGCTGGCGTCCAAGCAGAGCGAGCTGTACGCGGCGCTGCAGGCCGCCTACGATGAAATGCGCCTGACCCAGCAGGCCTCGCTGCAGCAGGAGCGCCTGCGCGCGCTGGGCCAGATGGCCAGCGGCATCGCGCACGACATCAACAACGCGATCTCGCCGGTGGTGCTGTACACCGAGTCGCTGCTGGAAACCGAGGCCGGGCTGAGCACGCACGCGCGCTCCTGCCTGGAAGTGATCAAGCGCGCCATCGACGACGTGGCGGCCACGGTGGCGCGCATGCGCGAGTTCTACCGGCTGCGCGAGCCGCAGGCCAGCCTGGCGCCGCTGGACCCGAACGTGCTGCTCAAGCAGGTGGCCGACCTGACGCGCGCGCGCTGGAACGACATGCCGCAGCAGCGCGGCATCACGATCCGGCTGGCGCTGGAGGCGGCGCCGGGGCTGCCGTCCATCATGGGCGTGGAGGGCGAGATCCGCGAAGCGCTGACCAACCTGGTGTTCAACGCGGTCGACGCGATGCCTGACGGCGGCCAGCTGACACTGCGCACCCGGCTGGACCAGACGGGTCCGGAGCCGCGCGTCTGCATCGAAGTGGGCGACAGCGGCGTGGGCATGGACGAGGACACGCGGCGGCGCTGCCTGGAACCCTTCTTTACCACCAAGGGCGAGCGCGGCACCGGCCTCGGGCTGGCCATGGTGTACGGCATGGTGGAGCGCCACGGTGCGCAGATCGAGATTCTGACCGCGCCGGGCCAGGGCAGCGTCATGCAGCTCAGCTTCCCGTTGCCGGAGGCGGCATCCAGGGCGGCGCCGGCGCAGCCGGCCGCGCCGCTGCGGCACAGCGTGCGCATCCTGGCGGTGGACGACGATCCGCTGGTGCTCAAGTCGATGCGCGACATCCTTGCGCGCGACGGCCACGTGGTGACGGCGGCCGACGGCGGCCAGGCCGGCATCGATTCGTTCCGTGCGGCGCAGGCGCGCGGCGAACCGTACGCGCTGGTGGTCACCGACCTGGGTATGCCCTATGTGGACGGGCGCAAGGTGGCGCAGGCAATCAAGGAGATGTCGCCCTCCACCCCGGTGATCCTGCTGACCGGCTGGGGCCAGCGCATCGTGGCCGAGGGCGACCTGCCGGTGCACGTGGACCGCGTGCTGGGCAAGCCGCCCAAGCTGAGCGAGTTGCGCGAGGCGCTGGTGGCTTGCTGCGGTGCGGAGGCTTGAGATGATGCAATCCAACATACGCATTCTGGTGGTTGACGACGAGCTGGCGCAGATGCGCGCGCTGTGCGATACGCTGGGCCAGCGCGGCTACCAGACCGTGGGCTGCGGCTCGGGCGAGGAGGCGCTGCGGCTGATGCAGGCGGCTGAACTGGAGGCGGCCGGACGCGGCGCGGCCGGCCAGCGCGGGCGCGCGGACGAGGAGGGGGATGGGGACGACAGCGGGCTACGCTTCCAGGTGCTGCTGTCGGACCTGATGATGCCGGGCCTGGACGGCATCGCGCTGGTGCAGGCGGCGCGCGCCATCGATCCCGACCTGGCTTGCATCATCATGACCGGCGAGGGCAGCATAGGCTCGGCGGTGCAAGCGATGCAGGTGGGCGCGCTGGACTACATCCTGAAACCGTTCCGGGTGTCGGCGGTGCTGCCGGTGATCGCGCGCGCGCTGGAAACGCGCAAGCTGCGCATCATGAACGCCGTCCTTGAGCGGCGCCTGCGCGAGCATGCGGTGCAGCTGGTGCGCATCAACGAAGAACTGCAGGTGGCGCGCCAGCAGGCCGACCGCGCCAACCAGGCCAAGTCGGCCTTCCTGTCGAATATGAGCCACGAGCTGCGCACGCCGCTCAACGCCATCCTGGGCTTCTCGCAGATACTCGCGTCCGACCAGCTGCCCTCGTCGGCGGCGCAAAAGAAGCAGTTCGCCGGCAACATCCTGCAGGCCTCGCGCCATCTGCTGCGGCTGATCAACGACATCCTCGACCTTGCCAAGGTGGAATCGGGCGCGTTGACGCTGGAGTCCGAGCCGGTGGCGCTGTCGCAGGTGCTGCAGGAGTGCCGTACGCTGGTCGATCCACTGGCGCGCCTGCGCGGCGTGGAACTGCGCCTGTCGGTGAGCGACAGCGCCAGCGTCACGGCCGACCGCGTGCGCCTCAAGCAGGTGCTGATCAACCTGCTGTCCAACGCCATCAAGTACAACCGCGACCATGGCACCGTCAGCGTGCACTGCACAGAGGTGGACCGGGAACGGCTGCGCGTGTCGGTGCAGGACACGGGCGCAGGCCTGAACGAGGCGCAGCTGGCGGCGATGTTCCAGCCGTTCAACCGCCTGGGCCAGGAGGCCGGCACGCAGGAAGGCACCGGACTGGGCCTGGTGATGACGCGCCACCTGGTCGAGAAGATGGGCGGCGAGCTGGGTGTGGTGAGCACGCCCGGCATGGGCAGCACCTTCTGGGTGGCGCTACCCGGCTGCCTGGTCTAGCGCAGTACGGTCGCCGCTGTCCAGGCCCAGCCACAGCGCAATCTCCTTGTTGCGGCGGTTGACCAGGCCAGCCACCACGCGGTTGTTGTCGCGGTTCCAGCGCGCCAGCTCGAACGGCACGTCCTCAAACCGGCCCGCGTTGACGCGCTTGAGCAGCGTGCTGTGCAGGAAGGCGCTGTTGCCGACGTTGAAGGCGAACGACACCAGCGCATCGAACTGGTTCTGCGTCAGCGGCACCGTCACGGCCTCGTTGACGCAGCGCTGTACCGGTTCCAGGTCCTGCTCCAGCAGCGCCTCGCACTCGGTGGCGCTGATGCCGTCGCGGTAGTGGAGCGGCTGGCCGCGCAGCCACAGCTTGCCGGAACTGCGCTCGGACGGCGTGAGCAGGTGGCCGATGCCGATGGTGGGCGCGCCGCCCGAGTCGAGATAGACATGGGGTACCACGCCTTCCCATTCCCTGAACAGGGCCTTGCCCTGGTCTCCGATTTGCATGATGGCCTCCTTTCTTTCTTGGACAAGGAATAGCCGCGTTGGTTCAATGGCATCGAGCTGGGTTTATATACAGTATAATTCCGGCATCGCATTGAGATACCGAACCGTGGCTCCGACTTCCCAGCAAGGCTTCATCCTGACCCGCCATTGGCGCGACACCCGCGACGGCACCGAGATCGAGTTCTGGCTGGCCACGGACGACGGGCCGCGCAAGGTGCGGCTGGACGCGCAAACCTCGGTCGCCTTCGCCGAGGCGGGCCAGCGTTCCGCCATCGAGGCGCAGCTGGCGCTGGAGGGCGGCGGCCGGGCCGGGCAGCAGCAGGCGGACGTGCGCGAGCTGTCCCTCAAGACCTTCGGCGGGCAGCCGGTGGTGGGCATCTACACCAGCCACTACAAGCAGCTCACCGCACTGGAGCGCACGCTGCGCGAGCGCGGCGTCAAGCTGTACGAAGCCGACATCCGCCCGCCCGAGCGCTACCTGATGGAGCGCTTCATCACCGCCACGGTGCAAATCGAGGGCGGCGAGCAGCACGGCCACACCATCACCGGCTGCAAGCTCAAGCCCGCGCCCGACTACCGGCCGGCGCTCAAGGTGGTGTCGCTCGACATTGAAACCAGCGCTTACGAGGATCTGTATTCGATTGCCCTGGAAGGCTGCGGCCAGCGCCAGGTCTACATGCTGGGCGACGCGCCCGAACACAGCCCGGCGCTCGACTTTGCGCTCGAATACTGCGCCACCCCGCGCCAGCTGATCGACAAGCTGAACGCCTGGTTCAAGCAGCACGACCCGGATGTGATCATCGGCTGGAGCGTAGTGCAGTTCGACCTGCGCGTGCTGCAAAAAAACGCCGACAAGCACAAGGTGCCGCTGCTGCTGGGCCGCGAAGGCAGGCAGATCGACTGGCGCAAGCACCAGGCCAAGCAGGAATACATGTTCGCCTCGCTGCCCGGCCGCATTGCGCTGGACGGCATCGAGGCGCTGCGCGCCGCCTCCTGGACCTTCCCGTCCTTCAGCCTGGAGAACGTGGCGCAGACCATGCTGGGCGAAGGCAAGGAGATCGGCGACGCCTACGACAAGATGGCCGAGATCGAGCGCCGCTTCCGGGACGACAAGCCGGCCCTGGCGCTGTACAACCTGAAGGACTGCGAACTGGTGACGCGCATCTTCGAGAAGGCGCGGCTGATGGCCTTCATCCTCGAGCGCTCGCACGTCACCGGGCTGCAGGCAGACCACTTCGGCGGCTCCATCGCCGCCTTCAGCCACCACTACCTGCCGCGCATGCACCGCGAAGGCTATGTGGCGCCCAGCGTGGGCGATATCGAAGCAGGACCGTCTCCTGGCGGCTTCGTGATGGACTCCAAGCCCGGCCTGTACGACTCGGTGGTGGTGCTCGACTACAAAAGCCTGTACCCATCCATCATCCGCACTTTCATGGTGGACCCGGTGGGCCTGATCGAAGGCGCGGCGGCGGGCGCGGAGCAAGGCATTCCCGGCTTTCGCGGCGCCGTCTTCTCGCGCGATAAGCACTGCCTGCCGGCCATCGTCAACACCTTGTCGGCCGGGCGCGACGAAGCCAAACGGCAGAAGAACGAGCCGCTGTCGCAGGCGCTCAAGCTGCTGATGAACTCCTTTTGCGGCGTGCTCGGTTCGCCGGACTGCCGCTTCTTCAATCCCAAGCTGGTATCCTCGGTTACGCTGCGCGGCCACGAGATGATGAAGCTCACGCGCGAACTGGTGGAGCAGGCCGGCTACGACGTGATCTACGGCGACACCGATTCCATCTTCATCTGGCTGAAACGGGAATATGCGGACGCCGAAGCGATCGCCATCGGCCAGGGGCTGGTGGACAGCATCAACGCGTGGTGGAAGGAAAAGCTCAAGCGCGAGCTGGGGCTGGACAGCCAGCTCGAGATCGAGTTCGACACGCACTACCGCAAGTTCTTCATGCCCACCATACGCGGCACCGAAATGGGCAGCAAGAAGCGCTACGCCGGACTGAGCGCGAACGGCAAGGGCGAGGAGGAAGTGATCTACCGCGGCCTGGAAGTGGCGCGCAGCGACTGGACGCCGCTGGCGCACGAATTCCAGAAAGGCCTGTTCAACCGCATTTTCCGCAACCAGCCGTACCAGGAATACGTGCGCGAATACGCGCGCAAAACCGTCTCCGGCGAGTTCGATGAACTGCTGGTGTACCGCAAGCGGCTGCGGCACCGGCTGGACGAGTACCAGGTGAATGTGCCGCCGCAGGTGCGTGCGGCGCGCCTGGCGGACGACTACAACAAGTCGCTGCAGCGCCCGCTGCGCTACCAGAACGGCGGCTGGATCAGCTACCTGATGACCACCAGCGGCGCCGAACCGCTGGAGGTGATCAAGTCCCCCGTCGACTACGAGCACTACCTGAGCAAGCAGCTGCAGCCCATCGCCGACGCTATACTGGTGCCGATGAATGACAGCTTCACCGGCCTCACCACGTCGCAGGGCAATCTGTTCTAGCGGCCAACTCAAGGAGCTTTATGATCACGTTGTACCACTGCATGAGCGCGCGTTCCTTCCGGCCCCTGTGGATGCTGGAGGAGCTGGGGCTGCCGTACGAGCTGAAGATGCTGCCATTTCCGCCGCGCGTGTTCGACAAGGGCTACCTGGACATCAATCCCCTCGGCACCGTGCCGGCGCTGCTGGACGCCGGCGTGCGCATGACCGAATCGGCCGCCATCTGCCAGTACCTTGCCACGCTGCCCGGCGCAAAGGCAATCGATGGAACGCTGGACGTGGCGCCGGGCGACGCGGCCTACGCCGCCTACCTGAACTACCTGCACTTTGGGGAGGCCACGCTGACCTTCCCGCAGACGCTGCTGCTGCGCTATGCACATTTCGAGCCGCCCGAGCGGCGCAGCCCGCAAGTGGTGGAGGACTACACCAAATGGTTCCTGGCCCGCCTGCGCACGTTGGAGCCGCTGCTGGAGCAGCAGCACTACCTGGCTGCGCAGCGCTTCACGGCGGCCGACGTGTCGGTGGGCTACGCCTTGTTACTGGCGCAGCACCTCGGCCTGGCGCCACGTTTCACGCCGGCCGTGCAGGCCTACTGGGAGCGCTTGCAGGCGCGCGCTGGCTTTCGGCGCGCCATGGCGGCGCAGGAAGGGGCGGCGATCGCGCAGGGCGTATCGACGGTGGCCGCGCCGGACTTGCGCACCTGAGCCTTTCCCCGGCAGGCCGTCACTGTTCCTCGACGATGGCCACGCCCCATGGTTCCAGCTTGAGCGTGTCGCCCTGGCGCACTGCCGCCGGTGCCTGGCCAGCAGCCGGCGCCAGCAGCGATGCGCCGTCCTTCCGCGTGTAGATGACGTCGGCTGTGCTGGCCGAGTAGTTCAGGTAGTAGTGCACCCGCTTGCCCAGCCGGTTGACACCGCTCTTGCTGATCAGGGGGAACTTCAGCGCGCTGTCGTACGCCACACCGGCTTTGCCGAGCCGGTCGGCCAGGATGGCTGAAATCATCGGGCCGGACGGCATGAAGCCGACATAGCTGACCATGCCCCTGCCGTAGTCGTTCTCGGTCAGGGCGGCGTACTTGCCCCAGGCCGCATGGTCGTAGCGCGCCAGCACGCGCGCGCTGGCCGGCGTCACCAGCTCCATCCAGCTGTGCGCTTCGTTGTCCTTGCCGCTCACCGCGTAGCCGTGCCCGGCCAGCGGCACGCCGTGCGGAATGGTGAACTGGTCATAGCTGATGCCGGCCGCCTCGGCGATCCTTCCCGGCTGGCGGCCGTGGCGCACCTTCACGTTCTGGTCGGAGAAGCCGCTGCGGAAGGTGTACAGCACGTGGCCGCCGTTGCGGGCGTAGGCATTCAGCTTGTCGAGCAGGCTGTCGGCGGCCGCGTACAGCGCCGGCACGATGATCAACTTGTACTGATCGAAAGAGCCGCTGCCCGGGTCCAGCAAGTCCACGCCCACGTTCATGTGGTACAAGCCGTCGTAGAACGGGCGCAGGATGTCGTTGTATTTCAGGCCGTGCGGGAAGTGGTTCAGCGCGGTTTGCGCCTCGTTGCTGAACAGGATGGCGACCTGGTTTTCCTTGCGCAGGTTGACCAGGTGCTTGCCGACGCGCGCGAACTCGGCGCCGATCACCTTCGCTTCCAGGTAGGGCGCGTTGGGTGCGAAGTCGTGGCTCAGCAAGCCTTTCCAGTAAGTCTCGAAGGCGTTGTGGATCGAGTGCCAGTGCCAGTAGGAGACCATATTGGCGCCCGACGCCAGATGGCTATAGGCCTGCAGCCGCAGCTGGCCGGGGTAGGGCGTCCAGTCCGGGAAGCCCTGGGCCTGGGTCTCCATCACGTAGTAGTTCTTGCCGGCCTTCATGGAGCGCGCCAGGTCGCCGCCGAAGGATATTTCCAGGCCGGTCAGCTTGTCCTGGCTGGGGTGGTAGATGTCCACGCCGGCCACGTCCAGCGCGGCGGCTGCGGCGAAGTGGTCGACCTCGGTCTGGATGCCGTAGCTGTGGCCTTTCCAGTCCAGGTCGAAGTTGTGGGTGATGAACTGGCCCGGCCGCTTGTATTCGCGCACGATACGCGCCTGCCAGGCCAGGTAGCCGGTGACCAGCTGGCGCTGGAACTTCGCAAACTCGGCCGACAGACTGGCGTTGATGCTGGCGTCGGTGGACGGGAAATCCTGCCAGCGGTTGATGCGGTTGCTCCAGTAGTTGAGCCCGAACGCGTCGTTCAGCGCCGCCAGTGTGCCGAATTTCGCCTTGCAGTATGCAACGAACAGCTTCTGCACATTGGGGCCGGACGTGTTGTAGTGCTTGGTCTCGTTGTCGACCTGGTAGCCGATCACGGCCGGGTGCTCCCTCACGTGCGCCAGCATCTTGCGGATCACGCGTTCGGCGGCTTGCTTGAAGTGGACGTTGGTGATGTCCATGTTCTGGCGCGGCCCGTACTTGGCGCGGCCGGCGGGCGTGGCGACCAGGATGTCCGGGTGCTGCCGGGCCAGCCAGGTCGGGATGGCGTAGGTGGGCGTGCCGATGATGACGCCGATGCCGGCCTCGTGCATCGCTGCCAGCACGCGGTCCAGGTGCGAAAAATCGAACACGCCCGGGCTGGTTTCCATGGTGCCCCAGGTGGACTCGCCGATGCGCACCACATTGATGCCGGCCGCCTTCATCATGGCCACGTCCTTGGCGAGGCGCTCGGCCGGCATGTATTCGTCGTAGTAGGCCACGCCGTAGAGCAGCTTCGGGTCCGGCGCGGTCTGCGCCTGCGCAGGCAAGATGGCGGCCAGGGTGAGCAGCAACGTAGTCAGCAAGGGCAGCTTCATGGTGTCTTCATTTTTTATAGTAGTGAAGACATTATCCAGAGCTTGCGCCGATCCGGCCAATAGCCTTTTACGCTGAAGTGATATCGATAACGGTATGGCGTTCCGGGGCGGGAAGGTCCGGCACTTTGGCGCCGTCGGTGCGCCGGCGCACCAATATGTTGCGCGGGAATGAAGTACTATGGGACATTCTTTCCGAGAGTACTGAGTCGAGGCCTGCCATGAACCCAGAGTATGACCGACGTGAGAAGTCCCAGGGCACTTCCGAAACTGCCGGATGGCATTCGCTGGAGTACGTGGTGCGGCAGGCGCTGGAAGTCCAGCGCGACATCGGCACCCCTGCGGCGGAAGATTTTTTGAAGAGCATAGGCATCAACCACAGCGTCATCGCCCGCGTGCTGGGACCGGACGGCAAGGTCCGCGCCTCCGACCAGCTGGGACTGGCGCCCACGCTGGACGTGGCCGACCTGCCGGTGTCCAAGCCCCGCTCTTATTTCCGCCGCGGGCTGATCTGAACTACAATCGGCGTGATGGTCAGCGCAGACCCAGTTCAGACGCCACGAGTTCCTATTGATCGAGCAAGCCGCCGCGAAAAAATCCAGCAAAGCACCCACTGCCGGCGCGCTGCTGGATGCCGCCTGCCGCATCGTACTTGGCGAAGGCCTGGCCGGCCTGACGCTGCGCCCGCTGGCTGAAATACTGGGCGTCTCGGTGACCGTGCTCACCACGCACTACGGTGCGCGCGCCGACATCATCGCCGCCATCTGCAGCGCCGCTAGTGCGCAGGACGCGCTGCTGCTGGAGCGCTGGCGCGGCATGCTGGCGGCCCTGCCTCCGCTGCCGCCGGCCATGGCCGCCGACCTGGCTGAGGCCATCCTGGAAGAGCAGGCCATTGAGCAGCGCGCACTGTCCATGCTGTACCTGGAACTGTTGCACGGCTGCACCTGGGACCGGTCCCTGCAGCCTGCGTTCGCCGCCTGGCGCGCGCAGCGGCGTGCGTTCTGGGACGAATTCGGGCGCCGTGCCGGGCTATTTCCCGCCTTGCTGAGCTGTGGCTGGTGGCATGGCTACGCTGTCGCGGAACTGGCTTACAGCATGGTGTTGAACACGCTCCCGCCGTATCGCATGCTGCGCCGACTGTGCCTGCAACGCCTGTTTGACGGCGCAGCCGCGTCCGCCCCGGATGCCGCGGACGGCGCCCTGTTCGCCTTGCTGTTCGAGCAAATGCAATCCGGCGCTGCGGCAGCCGGACCGTCCGCAGGCCGCGCGCCCGGGTGGTGCGCGCTGGCTGCGCGCGCTTGCGGCATGCGGCTTGCAGCGCAGGGCGTCAGCGGGTTGACGCACCGCGCCATCGCGGCGGAGATCGGCGTGCCGCACACGACGCTGAGCTACCGCTTTCCCACCCAGCACGAGCTGGTGAGGGCGGGGCTGGAATTCATCGCCGCCCATATCCTGACGGCGGTGACAGCGGACAGCCTGACGGATCTGCAGCGCCTGCGCACCGAGGGCGACGGCCGGAAGCTCGACCTGGCGCGCGCGAATTTTGCCATGGCCATCGCGGCGGCGCGCATGCCCGGCTTGGCGGCGTACACGGCGGGCATGCGCAGCCGGCGCGGCAACAACCTGGTGAAGGTCTTCGAAAAATACATGCCTGCGGTGCGCGGGGTCGATGCGCTGTGCGCACAGGTGATTTCCATGGGACTGACCGGCTTGACCAACACCGAGCCGCCCGGCCAGGCGTCCGAGTCATCGGTCGCCTCGGCCTTCTCGGCAGCCGCGGACTGGCTGCGCGGGACGGGCTAGCCTTACTCCGGATAGGCCCACAGGTCGACCGGCGCGGTAGCGCCGGAAGCGAGCAGGCGGAATCCCGCTGGCGCGTAGTCGCTGTCGACCACCAGGAAGCCCTCCGACTGGGCGGGCAGGTCGCCGCAGCCAGACGCTGCCAACGACAGCGTCAGCGTATGCGGCAGCGTGCTTGCCGCCACCTTGCCGGATAGCTTGCAGCTGGTGCCGCCCGCGACGATATCGCCGCCGGCGTTCACCGAAAACGCCGCCACGCCGCCGCCGGCCAGGCGCACCGCGTAGTTCCTGGCGATGGCCGCCGCATTGATCGTGGTCGACGGGATGGGACTGCTGCCCAGCAGTTCCAGCGACACGTCCCTGGTGGCGGCCGGCATGGCCTGCCACGCGCCGCTGCCTTCGCGGCGGTACACGGCCGTGGCCTGCTGCGCGCTATTGTTGAGCACCAGCAGGCGGCTGCCGTCCGCCGCCGCGTAATACTTGCCGGCGCTCGGGTTGGCGGCGTCGCCGGTGCTGACCGCATAGGCGCCTGCTGCCAGCTCGGCCACCTGCACGCTTGGCGCCGGCAGCGCTTCGGGGGTATCGCTGCTGCAGCCGCTCAGCAGCATCGCCGGCAGCGGGGACAGCATCACCAGTGCCGCGCGGGCCTGGACTGGAATGAATGGCTTCATGGCGCGGCTCACTGGGCAAACAGGTCGCGCAGACGCAGGCGCAGCCATTGCTGGGCGGCGGGACGCTGTTCGTAGCCCACTTGCATGGCGGTCACGGCCACCTTGGTCTTGTACAGCAGCGCTTCATCCTCCGCCTGTTCGGCCGTCGCCGCGCCGGGCGCGGAGCCCGACAGCCCCCACGGCGCACCGCTGTTGAACTTCAGGTTGTAGGTGTCGTACGTGCCCTGGCGCGCAAAGGCCCAGCTGGCGTTGGCGGCGGGCGTATCGGGGAAATTGACATTCAGCGCCACGCCTGCGGGCAGCAGCGGCCCGGCGCCGGCTTTCGCCTGCAGCGTGGCGAGCAGCCTGGCGGTCAGCTGTGCGACGGTGCGCGACACCGGGCTGGCCAGCGTATTGTTGTCGGTGCTGTTGGCGCCGGCGCTCAGCGCGATGGCCGGCAGGCCGCGCCCGGCTGCGAACTGGGCATTGCCGATGGTGCCCGAGTTGATCACCAGCTTGCCCACGTTCTGGCCTTCGTTGGGGCCGGACAGCACCAGGTCCGGCGCCTTGCCCCAGCGCGCGGGCGCCAGCACGTCCAGGCCATACATCAGCGACATCACCGGTGTGCCGTGCACATAGTTGAAATCGCCGCCGGTGTAGCCGGTCTTGGTAAATGGGCCTACAGCGGGCGCGCCCACCGGCGCGGCGCCGTTGTGGCAGCCCTTCTCGGCGTCGATCTGGGTCTTGTCATTGTCGGGCACGATGATGGTGGTGCTGTACATGACGATGGCGGAACTGCGTCCGCTTTGCGGCGAGCAGGGCACCGACACGATGACCGAATGACCGGCGGCCTTCAGTTCGTCGTACAAGGCTTTCAGGTTGCTGGTGAGGCCGTCATCGTTGCTCAGCACGATGTTCAGCGCGAAGGCGGGACTGGCGCACAGGGCCAGTCCGGCGCTTATGATCAGGCGGTGGTTCATGGAGTTGTCTCAGCCGGGGAGTGATTGGAGGCTGTGATCTTATCGAGGCTTTGTGACGACAATATGACGTTGGTACGGATTATATTGCCGATATTGTCCATTAATACCGTTATTAAAATACGTCTGTACGAATCGAGCGCCGCCGGCCCTGGCCTGGGCTCGGCCGGGAAGGCCGTTCCCGCTACAGCGGGAAATGAACAGCTAGTTGCCGCGATAGGTGGAATAGCCGAACGGGCTGAGCAAAAGCGGAATATGGTAGTGCTGGGCGGCCGCGTCCATCTTGAACTCGACGGGTATGCGCGGGAAGAACGTGGGTTTGCCCTGGCGCGCAAAATGCTCGCCGGTCTCGAAAACGATGCGGTAGTGGCCCGCCGCGACCGGCTGGCCTTCCGGATACAGCGCGGCAATGCGTCCCTGCGCATTGGTCACGCCGCCAGCCAGCGCGCGCCACTGTTCGCCGCTGCGCTGCTCCAGCGTGACGCGGATGCCCTCGGTTGCCTGCCCGCTTTGCAGGTCGAGCACATGCACGCTGAGCGGATTTGGCGCGGCGGCCGCCAGGGCGTGCGCCGCTGCCAGCGCGAGCGCCAGCGCGATGTGTTTGGCGTGCTTGCAGCGATTGATCTGATTGAACTGATGCATGGAAGGCTCCTAGTTGGTGGAAGAATCGGATGGGCCGCCTTGGCCTGGCCGGCCTGGTCCAGCGCGGGGATTGCGGCCTGCGCCGCCAGCGCGCAGGCATGGTCGTTGACGGCGCCGCCGCCGCCGGCCACGCCGATGGCCGGTTTCAGCATGATGTCCTCGTCAAATGGTCGGCAGCGGCAGTCTGGCATGCGGCCCCGGACGGCAAGCTGATCGCCAGATGATAATTTCGTCATGTTGCGGCGCTGCACGCAGGGGTAGAATGGCTTTTTTACCGCTGTTTCCCATGGCCATCCTGATCATCGAAGACGAGCCGAAAACCGGCGCCTACCTGTTGCGCGGCCTGGCCGAGTCCGGGTTCGCCGTGCGGCTGGCGCGCACCGGCCGCGACGGCCTGGCGCAGGCGCGCGAGGAGGAAACCGCGCTGATCGTGCTGGACGTGATGTTGCCCGGCATGGATGGGTGGCAAGTGCTGGCGGCCTTGCGGGCCGGCCGCGAGACCGCGCACATTCCCGTGCTGTTCCTGACCGCGCGCGACGAAGTGCAGGACCGCGTGCGCGGCCTGGAACTGGGCGCGGACGACTACCTGGTGAAACCGTTCGCCTTCGTGGAACTGGTGGCGCGCATCCGCACGCTGCTGCGGCGCGGCCCGGTCCGCGAGCAGGAGCTGCTGCGCATCGGCGACATGGAGATCGACGTGCTCAAGCGCCGTGTGCGCCGCAGCGGCAGCGTCGTCACGCTGACGGGCCAGGAGTTCGCGCTGCTGCACCTGCTGGCGCGGCGCGAGGGCCAGGTCTTGTCGCGCGCGCTCATCGCCTCTCAGGTGTGGGACATGAATTTCGACAGCGACACCAATGTGATCGACGCGGCCGTACGCCGGCTGCGGCGCAAGATCGACGACCCGTTCCCGCACAAGCTGATCCACACGCGGCGCGGCATGGGCTATGTGTGCGAGGCGGGCGATGGGGGCGAGCATGGCGGCGTGGCGGCGCCCGCTGCATGAAGGCGCTGCGCAATTCGCTGGCGCTGCGCGTCACTGCCGCCTTCGTGCTGATCGTGGGGCTGGCGGCGGCCGGTCTGGGCACGTATCTGTACCGCGCCTTTGTGGATGAGATCGAGCGGCGCGACGATATCCAGCTGCTGGGCAAGCTGCGCCAGGTGCAGATACTGCTTGGCCGTCCCGGTGCTGCGGAGTTGATACGCGCCCAGCCGGATTTTTTCCGCGACACCATGAGCGGCCAGGAAAATTCGCTGGTGCGCTTCGTGGGGCCGGACGGCGCGGTGCTGGCCGACATCAATGCCGGCGGCGAGCGCTATCCGGTGCCGCCGGCCGCCGGCGCCACGGCGGACCGCGCCGCGATTGCGCACTGGCGCAGCAGCCGGGGCGACCCTGGGCGGGTGGTCGCCGGCACGGCGCGGCTGGGCGCCGGCGAGGTGACGGTGATCGTGGCCCGGGTGTACGCCGAACGCGCGGCGCTGTTTGCGCGCTACCGGGGCCACATCGCCGCCGCCTCCGCCGTCAGCGCGCTCGCTGCCGCCCTGTGCGCCGCGCTGATGCTGCACCGGGGGCTGCGGCCCTTGCGCGTGGTGGCCAGCCACGCGGCGCTGGTGCGCCCCGGCACGCTGGCGCAGCGGCTGGAGGCCGGCCAGGCGCCGTCCGAGCTGCAGCCGCTGATCGATGCGCTGAACGCCATGCTGGAGCGGCTGCAGCAGGGCTACGTGCGCCTGTCGGGATTTTCCGCCGACCTGGCCCATGAGTTCCGCACGCCGGTGGCCAACCTGCTCGGGCAAAGCCAGGTCATGCTGGCGCAGCCGCGCAGCACGGCCGAGTACGAGCAGCTGATCGTCTCCAACATCGAGGAGCTGGAGCGGCTGGCGCGGATGATAGAAAGCATGCTGTTCCTGGCGCGCGCGGAGCAGGAAGCGCTGCTGCCGGCCCGCCAGGCATTGCAGGCGCAGGACGAGATGCGCAAAGTGGCCGGGCTGTTCGAAGGCATGGCCGAAGAGCATGGCTTGCGCATCGCATGCGTGGGACGGGCCGAGGTGCTGGCCGACGCGCCCTTGCTGCGGCGCGCGCTGGCCAACCTGGTGTCGAACGCAGTGCGCCACGCCGGCGAGGGCAGCACCATCGTCCTGCGGGCGGCGCAAGCCGGTGCGTCGGCCTGCATCAGCGTCGAGAACACCGGCTCGCCGATTGCGCCGGAGCACCTGCCGCACCTGTTCGAGCGCTTTTACCGTGCCGACCCGGCGCGCGGCAACGTGGACGGATCGACCGGCCTGGGGCTGGCCATCGTGCGCGCCGTCATGGACCTGCATGGCGGCGCCGCTGCCGTCCATGCGGACGGCGCCGGGACGCGCTTCACGCTGACGTTCCGGTCGGACAGGTAGGCCCGGTGCGTCGGCGCATGCCGCCTCATCCATGCGGCGCAGCTTGCGCGCCAATGGTATGCTCGGCTTGCACGACAGAGCCCGCGCCACGCGCGCAACCCAGCTGACACAGGCGCCATGGAGCCGCATTTGCACTTCTCTACCGTTGCCGTTCCCGACTATCGAGCGCTGTTCGAGGCGACGCCGTCGCCATACCTCATCCTGGCGACGGATTTCAAAATTGTTTCTGCGAATAACGCGTATCTGCGGGCGACCAGGACCACACATGACGAGATAGTCGGCCGCGACATTTTCGACGTGTTTCCGGACAATCCCGACGACCCGGCCGCCAGCGGCGTGACGGCCTTGCGCGCGTCGCTGCTGCGGGTGCTGCGCTCCGGGCGTCCCGACGCGATGGCGATCCAGAAATACGACATTCCCGTCGCCGGCCAGGCCGGCGTGCGGTTCGAAGAGCGCCACTGGAGTCCCATCAATACGCCCGTGTTCGACGCGGACGGTGAACTGAGCCACATCATCCATTGCGTGGAGGATGTGACTGATTTCGTCAAGACCAGGGAGCGCAGCGCCCGCATGGCGTCGGAAATCGACGAGCAGGCGCTGGAGATCGAAATCGCCAACCGGCGTTTGCGGCTGGCGAATGAAAAGCTGGAGGAGCGGATGGCTGTGCGGATCGAGGAGCGGCGCCGGACTGAACAGAAACTGCGCGCCAGCGAGCAGCGCTACCGATCGCTGTTCGAATCGATCGACGAGGGGTTTTGCGTTATCGAGATGCTGTACGATGGGAACGGCCATCCCAGCGACTACCGCTTTTGCGATCTCAACCCCAGTTTCCAGAACCAGACCGGCCTGGTCGACGCCGTCGGCAAGACCATGCGCGAACTGGCGCCGGACCACGAATCGCACTGGTTCGACATCTACGGGCAGGTTGCCGCCACCGGCGTGCCGGTGCGCTTCGAGAACGAGGCCAGGGCGCTGCACCGCTGGTACGACGTGTTCGCGTTCCGCCTCGAGGAGGAGGACGGCGCCAGGGTGGCGGTCCTGTTCAAGGACATCAGCGAGCAAAAGCGGATGACGGCAAGCCTGCGCCGTAGTGAGCAGTGCGCCAACGAAGCCGCTGCCCTGGCCGCTTCCGAGCGCAACAAGCTGAGCGCGCTGTTGCAGGCTGCCCCGGTGAGCATCGTCGTCAGCGATGCGGAGGGCCGGATGCTGCTGGCCAATGCCGCGCATCGGCAACTGTGGGGCGAGCCGCAGGGGGACGCCTGCGTTGTCGACACCGCAGGCGCGCGGAAAGGCTGGTGGGCCGATCACTCGCAGCGCCACGGCAGGCCGCTGTTGCCGGACGAATGGCCCACCGCGCGCATCCTGGCGGGCGAAGAGCATCCGCGCGACATCGTCGCCATCGAGTCGTGCGATGTGCCGCCGGTGCAGCGCACCGTCCTGATCACCGGCGCGCCCGTCAAGGACAGCCAGGGCAAGATCGTGGGCGCGGTGGTGGCGCAGATGGACATCAGCGACCGCATCCGCGCGGAAGACGCGCTACGCCAGGCGGACCGCAGGAAGGACGAGTTCCTTGCCATGCTGGCGCACGAGCTGCGCAACCCGCTGGCGCCGATTTCGGCCGCCGCCGACCTGCTGGCGCTGGGACAAGCCGAGGAAGAGCGTATCCGCCAGACCAGCGGCATCATCGCGCGCCAGGTCAAGCACATGAGCGGGCTGGTGGACGACCTGCTGGACGTGTCGCGCGTGACGCGCGGCCTGGTCACGCTTGACAAGACGCGGCTTGACGCGCGGCGCATCCTGGCCGACGCTGTCGAGCAAGTTCGTCCGCTGATCGAGTCGCGCGGCCACCGCCTGGCCGTGCACACGCCGCCCGAGACGGCCTTTCTCGACGGTGATGCCAAGCGGCTGGTGCAAGTGGTCGCCAACCTGCTCAACAATGCGGCCAAGTACACGCCCGAAGGCGGCGACATCGTGCTGAGCATGGCAGTGGAAGGCGGCCGGATCAGCATCAGCGTGGCCGACAACGGCATTGGCATGGCGCCGGAACTGCAGCCGACGGTGTTCGACCTGTTCACCCAGGCCACGCGCACGTCCGACCGGGCGCAGGGCGGGCTGGGCATCGGGCTGGCGCTGGTGAAACGGCTGGTGGAGCTGCATGGCGGCGGCGTCGCCGCGCACAGCGACGGCATCGGCAAGGGCAGCCGCTTTGCAGCCTGGCTGCCCCGGCTGGACGGCCAGGACGCGCCGGCGCCCACCCGGGCGCATGCGGTGGTGGCGGGCGCCGCCGGCAAGATGCTCAAAGTGCTGGTGGTGGACGACAACGCCGACGCGGCCAACATGCTGGGCATCCTGGTCGAGGAACTGGGGCACAGAGCCTTCATCGAACTGCACCCGCGCGCAGCCATCGAGCGCGCCCGCAGCGAGGCGCCGGACTTTTGCCTGCTCGACATCGGCCTGCCGGACATGGACGGCTTCGCGCTGGCGCGGCTGTTGAGAAGCCGGCCTGAAACGGCGAACGCGGTGCTGATCGCCGTGAGCGGCTACGGCCAGCCGGAGGACCGCGAGGCCGCCTTCAGTGCGGGCTTTGACCACTATTTCGCCAAGCCGATTGAATGCGCCAGGCTGGCCGGCCTGCTGCATCACTGAGGGCGGGCAGGCTTGATGCCCCGTTTCTCGAATACTTCGCGGGCGGCACTGATGCCGTTCAGCGCGCTCGGAAAGCCGGCATAGACCGCCATCTGGGTGATGATCTCGATGATCTCCTCCGGCTTGCAGCCCACGTTCAGGGCGCCCTCGATGTGGACCTTGAGTTGCGGCTGCGCGTTGCCCATGGCGGTGAGGGCGGAAATGGTGGCCAGTTCCCTGGTGCACAGCGCAACGCCGGGCCGGGAGAACACGTCGCCGTAGGCAAAATCCACGATCCAGTTGCCCAGTTCGGGGGCCATGTCGCGCAGGGATTCGACCACCTGCTTGCCTTCGCTGCCGGTGATCTTGGCCAGGGTCGCGTTGCCCTTGGCACGCCGGTCGGCGTTCTCGGACGGCGCGGCGGAGGCCGCTGAAATCATCCCGGCAGACAGCCATGCCGTCGAGAACAGTATGCGTTTAAGTGTCATCGTTTCACTCCTTTAGCGTTGTCGTTGGTGCGATGAAGCAGTCATCGCAAGGACAGGCTAAAACTTCGAGTGCGCTCTAAGTCAAGCGGAAACCGTGGAGGGAAGGGGATGGTCGGGGTGAGAGGATTCGAACCTCCGGCCTCTACGTCCCGAACGTAGCGCTCTACCGGGCTAAGCTACACCCCGACGGTGCAGGACTAAATTACATCAGAAAATGACGGAATTGGCAACTATGGCGCTTTCGCCACAGCACCATGCCGGGCAGCCACTTGCGTTCTGCAAGCGTGGTTTTTTCGTCCTGGCGCATCGTTATTGCAAATCACAAATATGTTTTTGATAGAATGATCCGGCAGTGTGCATGACATGGCTTGAGGTTCCGCAACCCTGAGAAGATACCCATTGAACTCACTCCTGGACAATACCGGCGGCCGTAACTATCCGGCCGCCATCGCTCTGGCCGGCGCCTTGCTGGCGCTGTTCTGGCCCAACGGCGGCTGGTACGGCATCCTCGGCGCGCTGGCCTTCCTCGCCGCCGGCGGCTACGCCTGGCTAAAGCTGAGCGGCGGCAGCGGCGGCGCCGATGCGCGCGGCGGCGTGCAGGACTACCTGGACGGCCGCCAGCAGTTCGCCGAAGAAGTCACCCCCGTGTGGTGCCGCCATATCGAATCGTCGCGCAGCCAGATGGAAGAGGCCGTGGCCGAACTGGCGACGCGCTTTTCCACCATCGTCGACAAGCTGGACGACACGCTGCGCCTGTCCAACGCCACGGCCGACAGCCAGGATGGCGCCTCGCTGGGCCAGGTGTTCGCGCACAGCGAGCGCCAGCTGGGCGAGGTGGTGGCCACGATGAAGTCGGCGCTGGCCTCCAAGCACGCGATGCTGACCCGCATCCGCGAGCTGGAACAGTTCACGCGCGAGCTGCGCGACATGGCCGAGGGCGTGGCCAGCATCGCCGCGCAAACCAATCTGCTGGCGCTGAACGCGGCCATCGAGGCGGCGCGCGCCGGGCCGGCCGGGCGCGGCTTCGCCGTGGTGGCGCAGGAAGTGCGCAACCTGTCGAACCGCTCGGCTGAAACGGGACGCAGCATCAGCGACCGCGTCGGCAAGATTTCCGCCGCCATCGTCACCGCCTGCAAGGCCGCCACCGAATCGAGCGCGGCCGAGGACCAGGCCATGCAGTCGTCGGAAGGCACCATCGACGCCGTGCTGCGCGAGTTCCGCAACCTGACCGACGCCATGGCGCAGTCGTCCGAACTGCTCAAGCAGGAGAGCGTCACTATCAAGGACGAAGTGGGCGAGGCGCTGGTGCAACTGCAGTTCCAGGACCGCGTCAGCCAGGTGCTGGGGCATGTGAGCCACAACATCGGCCTGTTGCCGGGCCTGCTGGACGAAAACCGCCAGCACTACCAGCAAGGGGCTACACTGGAAGCGCCGCACGCTTCCGCGCTGCTGGGCGAGCTGGAGAAAACCTATGCGATGGCGGAGGAGCACGCCGTGCACCGGGGCGAACAGAAGGTGATCGCCGCGCCGTCCGACGAAGTGACATTTTTCTAGGAAAGCACTATGGCAAAAACCATCATGGTCATCGACGATTCGGCCTCTTTGCGGCAAGTGGTCGGCATCGCGCTCAAGAGCGCAGGCTACGACGTGATCGAGGCGCGCGACGGACTGGACGCGCTGTCCAAACTGACCGGGCAAAAGGTCAACCTCGTGGTGTGCGACGTCAACATGCCCAATATGGACGGCATCACCTTCGTCAAGGAAATCAAGCAGCTGCCCAACTACAAGTTCACCCCCGTCATCATGCTGACCACCGAGTCGCAGGAAGCCAAGAAGCGCGAAGGCCAGGCGGCCGGCGCCAAGGCCTGGGTAGTGAAGCCCTTCAAGCCGGAAGTGCTGCTGGGCGCGGTGCAGAAACTGGTGCTGCCGTGAGCGCGGGCCGGGTCGCCATCGACGGCGAACTGAACATCTACCGCGCGGCGGACCTGAAGACCCTGCTGCTGGGCGAGCTGCAGCGCAGCGCCAGCCTGGAAGTGGACCTGGCCGGCGTGACGGAAATGGACAGCGCCGGCCTGCAGGTGCTGATGCTGGCCAAGCAGGTGGCGCGCGCCGAGCAGCGCGAACTGCGCCTCACCGGCCACAGCCCGGCGGTGCTGGACGTGTTCGAACTGCTGGACCTGGGCGCCTGGTTCGGCGACGCCCTGCTGATCGCCCCGCGCAAAGACCACTAAGCGCACCCCCCGCATCTGCACTGGAGGCACGACGATGGATCTGGACCTGGCGCTACAAACCTTCATCCTGGAAAGCCGCGAACTGCTGGAAGACATGGAGAACGCGCTGCTGAACGCCGGCAACGGCAGCCAGTCCGGCGGCGACGAGGCGGTGCACGCGATCTTCCGCGCCGCGCACACCATCAAGGGCTCGGCCGGCCTGTTCAGCCTGGACCACATCGTGGCCTTCACCCATGTGGTGGAAAGCCTGCTCGACGAAGTACGCGATGGCAAGCTGTCGCTGACGGACGAGCTGATCGTGCTGCTGCTGGCGTGCTGCGACCACTTGTCCGGCATGATTACCGCGCTGGAAGCGGGCCAGACCGAGGCGGACGCGGCCATGCTGGCCGAAGGCAAGCCGCTGATCGCGCAACTGCGCGTGCAGATGGGCCAGCCCGCCGAAGGCGACGGCCACGGCAGCGCGGGCGGCGAGCTGGTGACCGACGAGCATCCCGGCGTGGAACGCATGGGCGAGCCGGGCGGCGCCAGCGACGCCTGGCACTTGTCGCTGCGCTTCGGCCCCGACGTGCTGCGCGACGGCATGGACCCGCTGTCCTTCATCCGCTACCTGGGGCAGATCGGCCGCATCGTCGGCATCGTCACCCTGGCCGACGGCATTCCCGCCGCCGAGCAGATGGACCCGGAAACCTGCTACCTCGGCTTTGAAATCGCGCTGGAGACGGAAGCCGACAAGACCGCCATCGAAGGCGTGTTCGAGTTCGTGCAGGACTCCTGCACGCTGCACATCCTGCCGCCGCGCAGCCGGGTGGAGGAGTATGTGCGGCTGATCCGCGAGCTGCCGGAGCAGAAGGCGCTGCTGGGCGAGATCCTGGTGCGCTGCGGCTGCATCACCCAGCGCGAGCTGGACGCGGCGCTGCAGGTGCAGGCCGCCGCCGGCCATTCGCCGGCCGCCGCGCCGCCGCTGGGCGCCATCCTGGTGGGACAGGGCACGGCCGAGCCGGCCATGGTGGAGGCGGCGCTGAGCAAGCAGAAGCAGTCCGCCGATCCCAAGCCGACGGAAAGCCGCTCGATCCGCGTCGATGCCGACAAGCTGGACCTGCTGATCAACCTGGTGGGCGAGCTCATCATCGTGGGCGCGTCGGCCAACCTGATCGCGCGCCAGGTGCGCAACAGCGAGCTGCTCGAATGCACCTCCATGCTGAGCGACCTGGTGGAACAGGTGCGCGACTCGGCGCTGCAGCTGCGCATGGTGAAGATCGGCGCCACCTTCAACCGCTTCCAGCGCGTGGTGCACGACGTGGCGCGCGAGATCGGCAAGGACATCGGCCTGGCCGTCAGCGGCGAGGACACCGAACTGGACAAGACGGTGGTGGAGAAAATCGGCGACCCGCTGACGCACCTGGTGCGCAACGCCATCGACCACGGCATCGAGCCGGCCGAGGTGCGCGCCGAGCGCGGCAAGCCGCTGCGCGGCACCGTGCGGCTGAACGCCTTCCACGACTCGGGCAGCATCGTCATTGAAGTGTCGGACGATGGCGGCGGGCTGGACCGCGAACGCATCCTGGCCAAGGCCATCGAACGGGGCTTGATCGAGCCGGACCGCAAAATGTCGGACCAGGAAATCTACGGCCTGATCTTCGAACCCGGCTTCTCCACGGCGGCGGCCATCACCAACCTGTCCGGGCGCGGCGTCGGCATGGACGTGGTCAAGAAGAACATCACCGCGCTGCGCGGCACGGTGACCGTGGACAGCGCGCCCGGCCTGGGCACCACGGTGACGGTGCGCCTGCCGCTGACGCTGGCCATCATCGACGGCTTCCTGGTCGGCCTCGGCACGGCCACCTTCGTGGTGCCGCTGGACATGATCGACGAGTGCATCGAATTTGCCGCCGAGCCGGGGCACGACTACACCAATCTGCGCGGCCAGGTGCTGCCGTTTATCCGGCTGCGTTCGCTGTTCGGCGTCAGCACGCCGCCGCCGCGGCGCGAGAGCATCGTGGTGGTCAAGCACGCCGGCCAGCGCATCGGCCTGGTGGTGGACGCGCTGCACGGCGAGTTCCAGACGGTGATCAAGCCGCTGGGCCGCATGTTCAGCCAGCTGCGCTGCATCAGCGGCTCGACCATCCTGGGCAGCGGCGAAGTGGCGCTGATCCTGGACGTGCCGGCCATTGTCGGCCGCAGCAGCGGTGGCGGCGGCAATGGCGCGGCCGAGACGCCGCAACTGGCGGCCTAGCGGCCGCCTGAACAATTGAAAAGGAGTCCCTCATGACAGCAATGGTGCAAGCCGGCCGCAGCGCGCCGCCGGCGGTGGTGCAAGAATCGGCCCAGTTCCTCACCTTCATGCTGGGCGGCGAAGTGTTCGCCATCGGCATCCTGGCGATCAAGGAAATCATCGAATACGACGGCCTGACCACGGTGCCGCTGATGCCCGAATGCGTGCGCGGCGTGATCAACCTGCGCGGCGCGGTGGTGCCGGTGATGGACCTGGCCGCGCGCTTCGGGCGGCCCGCCACGCAGATCGGCAAGCGCACCGCCATCGTCATCGTCGAGATCGACGCCGACGGCGAGCAGCAGGTGGTGGGGGTGATGGTGGACGCGGTCAACGCCGTGATCGACATCCCGCCGTCCGACATCGAACCGGCGCCACAGTTCGGCGCCCGCATCCGCCCCGAGTTCATTGCCGGCATGGGCAAGGTCAACGGCAAGTTCGTGATCCTGC